>JBDSIC010000047.1:0-7495 GCA_039918195.1 Mucilaginibacter sp. | reverse complement strand
CCTGTTTAACGACAATAGCCGCGTTAACGATAATTTAGCCATTGTGAACGGCAACCCCGACGATCTGATAGATTGGGCAGATGTGGTTTTTTGTTCAGGCTCAAAAATGGAATTTTCGGCCATCATGAAAAATAAGCCGCTGCTTACCTATGGCGCAGGACTTTTATACGGCAAAGATTGCTCATACGAAGTAAAGTCGCCATCATCCTTGGTAAACGAGGTTACTAAAGCACTAAGCAAAGTTTACGATGACCGTAACCGGAAAAATTTCATCACCTTTTTAGGTTACCTGGATAGTGAATATCTATATAACTTTGTGACCAATAAGAACAAGATCATCGAAACCGTTTTGAACGGGGATAAATAATATTTACCGGTTTGAAAAAGAAAATCCTATTTGTTTCACACGATGCATCGCGGACCGGCGCCCCGATAGTGCTGAAGCATTTGATGCGATGGCTAAAGGATAATTCGGACCTGGAGTTCTCGATATTAATAAAGGACGGCGGTGAAACCGATATAGAGGATGACCTGCGGGCATTAGCGCCGGTATATAAATGGGCGCCACTTACCCCACTACAGGCATTTGGCGAAAGGCTGTTATCAAAAGTGAGCAACAGGTTGTTTAAAAAACCGCTCTATAAAAAATACCCCGAAGAATTAAAAGCCCAAACATTCGACCTGGTTTATTTAAATACGGTTGCTTCTACCAGTCTGGCCCCTTATTTAAAGCAGTACCATCATTGCCCGGTTATTCTGCATGTTCACGAAAACGAGTTCAGCATTAATGCCTACTATTCTGAAGCGCTGGCCGGCAGTTATTTAAAGCTGATAGACCATTACATTGCGGTATCAAAAAGCACCCGGCAAAACCTCGAAGAAAACTATCATATCCCTGCCGAAAAAATAAGCCTGGTTAACGAGTTTGTGCCGGTGAAAAACTTCGCGCAGCCAATAAAAACAGTGGAGCAGGTTAAAGCCACCTTAAATATAACCGGCGAATTTATTGTGGGCGGCGCGGGCGTAACCAGCTGGCGTAAAGGAGTAGATATTTTTATGCAGGCCGCCTTAATAATTAAAAAAACCTTAGGCAGTAAAAAGATAAAGTTTGTTTGGATGGGGCAGGTAGAATACCTGTTTAAAAGCCAGGCCGCCTACGAACTTAAGCGGCTGGAGCTGACAGATGACGATATTGTATTTACCGGCAGTGTTGAACACCCGCAGGATTATTTTCAAATATTCGACGTGTTTGCCCTGACCTCGCGAGAGGACCCGTTCCCCTTGGTTAGTTTGGAGGCGGCAGCGCAGTCAAAGCCCATTATTTGTTTTGATGGCGCGGGCGGCGCGCCCGAGTTGCTGGTTAACGGCGGCGGCATTGTAGTACCCTATGCCGACGCGCAGGCAATGGCCGATGCAATTATAGATTTGTATAACGATGCAGACAGATTGGCAGAATTAGGCGTACAAATAAAAAACGCCGTGCAGCAATATGATGTTGCGGTACAGGCACCGCTGATACTGGATGTTATTAAAGCGCAGCTATCTAAATAGCCGCCGACTATCAGTTATAAACTTTCGACTTATTTAATTCGATACAGTAATCGGTTATCCACGAACCGGACACATCCACGTATAAAATATTGGGTTTATTTACGTTGGTGATAACACCCGCGTTTATCCAGTCGTTAAGCGATTTTGAAATAAGCTTATTGCCCATTATGGAGTGGTCTATAATGCTCTTATACTTCTTCACCATGTTGGTTAACAACATGGCGCTGTTCAGGAACAGGCCGGTGTTCTTGCTTTCAAAATCATTACATATCATGGCGGCCTCGTCAGCGCTTTGGGTAAGCTGCCAGTCAAGCCTCACCAGGTCATTTGAACTGATATTTTTTACCAACCCGCCAAAAAAGAAGTTCTGTTTAGATAAAAGCAGGTCGATCTTATTAGTGGCAGCATATTCCCTGCGGATGTTTAAAAATGCCTTTGAGCTTTTAGCCATGGTGCTGGAGTCAATGTGCATTTCGGGAAGGGCATATCCCTCAAAGGTGACGATCACTTTACCGGCCAGCTCTTTCAGTTTAATTTGTGAAACATCTTTTGATGCATCGTAATATATACGATCCTTACCCAATACCGTGACGATGGTATCTGCCAGTTTTTTCATCGGTGTTTCCCGCTCGCAAAAGTGAGAGAACGTCATGATGATAACCTCTTTTTTGTTTTTTTCAAGGAAGGCTTTGGTGCTGATCAATATATCCGCCAGTTTTTCTCCGTATGCTCCGCCAATGGCATCTTCCATACAGTCGGACGAGCAGTGCTTGGTATAAAATGCGCTTTTTTGGGTGCCTACCCGCAAGTCGAACATCCGTATACCTGCGTTTAGCTGTTGCCCTACGCTTAACTTTTGGGTAAGTGTATTACACTCGTTGATCGGCCCGCTTTGCATACCGCCTACCCCCTTGAGTACCGACAGGCCCGCATCATGCGAGCCGGGCAGAACAATATCCTTTAGCGTTTTATCGCCCTTGGTTGGCATCAGTTCGGTTTCCATCCAGTTGGCGGGGCTGTAATCAGTAAAATAGCTAATGTATAACTTGCCGTCCTCGCCCACGTACGACATGATAAACTTACGGTCGTCAACACTGCAAACAGATACGGGCAGCGCGGTTGAAAAATAACCGGGCAAGGCCGTTTCGGCCATGCGGTGATCGCCGTCCTGGTCATACGCGTAATACAGGTTGTTGTCCTTTTTGGGGCCGTTCCATATATAAAACAGCTCGGGGCTTTGCAATACTTTGTACACCGCCGGCGATACTTCGGTCTGCGATTTTAGTAATGGCGATTTCGCGGTCCAGGTTTTGGTATCCGCATTATAATCGGCAAAGCTTATGCCCGTGTCTTTATATCCCTTAAATAATAGCCTTGCCGTTTTGGGGGTATTGTTTACAATAAAAGGGTAGCTGTCGCTATTAACACCGGGTACTTTCACAAATTCCGATGGCTGGAAAATGCCGTCCTCATCGGCCTGTAATATGGCATATACCAAACTGTTCTTATCACTTCCCCGCGCAGTAACAATTAGTTTATTGCCCACTGCGGCTGAAGTTATACCACCGCCGGGTTTAATGCCTGTGTTTAATGTACAGGTATGCACGTCTGCAACATTAAAGGAAGTGTCAGAATTGTTAACGATATAATTAAGCCCGCCGTCCGCAGCTATCCACATCAGGTAAAGCTTGTTATTCACCTTGCTAAAGGCAGGCGCAAAGGCAGTTTGCGACGCTATATTATGTTTCTGTTCAATAAATTTCGATTCGTATTGCCTGCCCAGGTAGCAAACATTTAGGTTGCCTGTGGCCCCGGCATCTTTCCAGCTTACAAAAAATCCGCCTTTAAAGTTGGTAATATCTATAGCCTTGTCAGTAGTTGCACCGTCTAAATAGTTTACAGGATAACTAAAAGCCAGGCTTTGCGAAAAACCGGTTTTAAAAAAGAGCAATAAAATTATAGCAATGCTAAAAGGTTTCAACATTTTATAAAGCATATTCAATAAATTTCTAACAAAAATATTTATGAATATAGCGTAAATTCTCTTAATTGTAATAAATTGGTGCATAATTTTAATTATGACTAAAAAAGCTATACTCATCATTTTATGCCTGTGGAGTTTTAAATCTTTTGCGCAGGATACGCACTATTGGTCGTCTGATTACTCAACCGCCGGGTTTATAGTACCGGGTGCTGTAATTACCAATAACCGCGACAGCGGGGTGGTTTTTTATAACCCGGCATTGCTGGCGTTCACCAACAAAAATGCGGCAAATATCAGCGGCAGCATTTACCAGGCCGAGTCTATACGCATTAAGGATGGTGCGGGCAAAGGTCGAAACCTTACCTCGAACAACGTAGGCATAGTACCGCAAATGGTGTCGGGCACTATGCGGTTTAAAGGCAGTAAGCCGTTTACCATAGGCTACGCGCTGATACAGGACCACGTAGTAAATTACCAGGCATCGCAGCAGTTTGATGGTAAAGTTGACGCGCTGAATAACCGGTACAGCCCCGGCGAGGAGTTTTTTTTAGGGCAATATTCGCTTCAAAATAAGATAAATGAAACATCCGCCATTTTAAGCGGCGGCTTTAAGTTATCGCCAAAATTGGCCTTAGGGTTCGCCGCCGAAGGGCGGTTGCACAGCCAGTTTTACAGTGTAGATAAAAGTATGCGGGCTATTATTAACACCGGCAAGGCGGCTGAACTGCCACCCTTTGTCAATGTGCAGGAATCGTACGAAGCAAAAGTTACCCATGCAGGTATACGCTTTAAAATGGGTTTATCGTACGATGAATCAAGGCACCATTTTGGGCTGATGCTGACCTCGCCTTTAATGAAACTGTATGGCAAGGGCTCTATTTTAAGCGATAATGCGCTTAACAATTTGGCACAGATACCCGAGCCGGGCAGCGATGCGCCTTTAGATACCCTTAATTTATTGGTAAACGCCCGCCAGCCAAACCTTAAGGCCAACTGGAAGATGCCTTTCACCGCGGCGCTGGGCTATTCGTACGAATTTAAAAGAGGACAAATATATTTTGCCGGCGAATACTTTAACAATATAGCCGATTATAACATACTGATACCAAACGGCGATTTTGTTGCGCGCCCCGCTACCGAGATCAATAGCTTTATCACCGGGCAATATTTTAAGCTGAAGGATGCCCGTACCTCTGTTGTCAACTTTGGAGTTGGTTTAAGTTATATGTTAAAAGAAAACGTAACCGGTTATATATCAGCGCGGATTGATAAGAGTTACGCGGATGAAAAAGCATTTAAGGATGAATTTGGCTATGTAAGCCACTTAAGCTACTGGGATAATTTGCACTGGCAGGTAGGCGCCAACTTAAAACGCCGCCGCTTTAACCTGCGCGCCGGGCTGTTATTTACCCGCGGGGCTACCAATGAATATGAACAACCTATTAATTACGATACCCCAAGCGAGAAGAATTTTTTAGAGGGTGAGCTGAATAAAACCAACGGCCGTAACCTGGGCGTTAAACTGCTGCTGGCGTATATGTATAATTTTTAAATATTAGCCAAGGTTAAAACTTGTTAAATGGTGTTAAATATTTGTTAATCAGCATACTTTGATATTAAAGTAACATACATTTGGGATTAACCCAGGTGTATGAAAACTGTTACTGCCCTTTTGCTCTGCCTTATTTTAGCCGTTCCAAGCAGCGTTTTTGCCCAGGATGTTATAGCCGGAAAAGAGTTGAAACTGCACGGTACTATCCGCGATAAGGAAAACGAGCAACCTTTAGGCTACACCAGTATCGGTGTGCTTAATAAGCCGTCGGGCACTGTTTCTGATTCAACCGGCAATTTTGAACTGGTAGTAGATGAGGCGTACCCTAATGATACCTTGCAAATAAGCATGGTAGGCTACTACCCGGTAAAGAAGCTGATTCGCGACCTTATTAAAGAAAATGTCCCGGTAGTTATCACGCTTGAAAAAAAGGTGACAACCTTAAACGAAGTAGCTGTATCCGGCCGGATGCTGAATACGATAGTTGTTGGCAGAACATCAAGCGGCGGGTTGCTTAAGGCATCTATTATTCCCAAAGGCGAAAAAGCGCCGACCATTGGTGCCGAGTCCGGTTTAAAAATAGCAGCGAAGAAATACCCGGCATTTTTAGAGAACTTCAACTTTTATTTATCGTGGAATAATTTTAAGTTCATCAAATTCAGGCTGAATATCTATTCCTTAAAAAATAACCTGCCGGATACGCTGCTCTTTAACCGCGAAATTTTAGTTAGCCTTAACAATTATAAAACCGGGTGGACGCAGGTAGGCCTGTCATCCTATCACTTCGTTATAAAAAATGACTGCGCCGTAACCCTGCAATGGGTAGACTATAATAAAGATATAGTAGAAGCGCCCAAAGTGCTTGTTCCCGTTGGCATATCTTTCTCGCATATTAATTATTACCGGACAGCGAGCCAGGATAAATGGAAAAGCATTAAAGGAAATAGCAGCGTGTATGTAACGCTGCGGAATTGAGGAGTAAAAATAGCGGGGACAGAGTGATAAATGTGCGCTTCAAGAATTTGGAATTATCTGTTTGAAAGGTAGAGGTACGAAAATACCATACTGAATAAAACGTGTCAATACATCTAACAAAAGCTTTGCAAAATTAGATGAAAATTCACTTCAACCGGTTATATTGCATACGGATTTGTCTTAACCGCCAAGTGCCTGGCTCCGGGGCGTTGCCTGCAATCCTCTCTATAGTGTAAATAAAAACCAGATCTATGAAATGGAAAAATACTGTTACCGTCATCACCGGTGCCACCTCCGGAATTGGCCGGGCCACCCTGCAACTCTTAAGAAATGAGGGCAGTGTGGTGTACAACCTTGATAACATGCCATCGGCGCAACCCGACCCCTATTTTATTGATTGTGATGTAAGCAACCGGTTAAATGTCGAGCAGGCTATCAAAAGGATCTATGATAAAGAAAAAAGGATCGATTTTCTATTTTCAAATGCCGGGCGACATCTTTTCGCCAATATCGAAGACACCAGTTATGAGCAACTGGAAACATTGGTAGGCATTAATTTGATGGGTACTTTCTACCTATTAAAAACGGTGATCCCTCTTATGAAACAACAGCGAAAAGGTAGTATTGTGCTGATGGGTTCCGACCAGTGTTTCGTTGGCAAAGCCAGCAGCAGTGTATATGGAATGACCAAGGGGGCCATAGGTCAACTCACCAAAAGCACTGCTATCGACTATGCTCCATTTAATATAAGAGTGAATTCTATTTGCGCGGGAACAATTCAGACACCATTACTTGATAATGCAGTGAAACAGTTTGTTAACCGGTCAGGCCAGGAAGCATCTGAAGTATATGCTGCGCTGGATAGCGTTCAACCCCTTGGACGTGTAGGCAGACCGGAAGAAATTGCTAACACTGTTCGTTTCCTTTTCTCAGATGATAGCTCTTTTATCACCGGGGCATTAATTGCTGCAGATGGTGGGTATACTTGTCAGTAAATCCGATTTCTTTATTCTAATTCAAGATTTATATTTGCAAACTGGTTTGTGTACGAATTCTCAGCCGCGGGATGTAGCGTAGCCCGGTATCGCGCCAGCATGGGGTGCTGGAGGTCGTAGGTTCAAATCCTGCCATCCCGACTAAAGCGATACCAATCGAAGTCAAAAACCCGCAAATCACACTGATTTGCGGGTTTTTTGTTGTGCGCCCGGCATGGGTTCAAACTATAGGGTGCAAGTCCCGAACGCGCCTTGATAGTGGGAAGCGTTAGGGGTCAAGCAGAATTCTTGTGGGGTAAATAAAAAAGTATTTTTTTTGTTGCTTGGACAGTCTAATTACAAACTGAATACCAAATGTGTTACTGCTCCTCATATCAATTCATTTTAATTTTACTTGATAATCATTGATGCAGGTGATAGATTTTACTCACAGAAATA
>JBDSIC010000046.1:0-2661 GCA_039918195.1 Mucilaginibacter sp. | reverse complement strand
TGCGACAGATTAATATAATTAGCAGTACTGTCAATGTAGGGGTCAAACGCTATCAGTCCTTTACCTTTTACTTCGTTCCAGCGTGTTTTAACCTTAACGCGGAAATTAGGATCTTCAAATAACCTTTTAAACCACACGCCATCCTTTACCCACCAGCCTTCGGGGGTTTCTACCGGAGGGTTTTGAATGTTGCCTATGGCGATATCAAAATCCCATATAGGGCCCATGCCCAGTTTGCCGCCACGGTCTTTATAATAAAAGATGCTGCTATAACCTCTCGAATCTTGGTTTTTCATCAACTCCTGTACAATGTACCAGTTGATGAACGAGTTTACATTGATGTATTTCGCATAGCCGTTCTCAGGGTCATCAAAGTTGGCAGCAAATATGGCATCTTCGGTTTCCTGCATGTAGCCTTTAATATACTCAAGCTGCTTTTCAGGTATATCCTCGGGCGATTTAAGTGTGAATGGGCCGCTTTTCTTCGTGTGAAACCAAAAATCCTCGTCATGCCTGGCATCTAATTCTAACAGGTAGCCCCCGGTTATTTTATCGGGCGATACATCTTCAGGCTCTAATTCAGGAATATTTACCCGGTTCTTATTCACTTCCACCTGACTGGTTAACAAGTAGCTGCCCATGTATTCCCCATTTAACACCAATTCGATATACCGGCCTTCTGGGGTGAAATCAGCCTCCAGTTTTTTACCTATCTCAAAAGCTATACTTGTTCTTAAAAGTGATTTATCGGCATAGTTTGCCAACAATACCCAGTTCTTTGCTTCGGGCAGGTCCAATACAGTGGTTTTGCTGTCAAACTTTAAGCGGTAAGGTTTTTTAGGCAGATCCCAGGTAGAATTGCCCCGGCCTTTCACCTGTAATGGTATGGTTAATTTTTGCTGTTCGAACCGGCCGTTGGCGTCAATAACCAAATCGCCGGTTACATAATCATCCTTTGATACCACAGGCGCGGCGGTGTTTAAATAAAATATGGGTATCCCGGTAAAGGTTTTTACAATAACGGTGTATGTCTTGGTAACGCCCTTTGTCGAAGTAAGGGTGTAAGTAACCGGTTTCGAAAAATCAGTAACGGTTTGCCCGCTTACCTGTACCGTGTCATTCACCTTTATAACGGTGCCGTCGGTGTTGGTTAAAAAGGTAACTACCAGCTTTTTATCGATGTTAAGATAAGGTATTAATACCGATATTTCATCGTCGGTAACTGTAAATTGTATATCAGCGGTTATTTTTCCGGGATTCTTTTTTGCCTCAACCACTATTGAGGTGATGGCCGGGGTATCGGTTTTAACTACTACAATGGGTTTAATGGGGGCTTTGTCTTTTTTGCAGCCGAAAATGAATAAGGCTAACGTAAGTAGGATAAGATATCGCTTTAACATAGAATAAGGTTTAGGTAAAAATTAAATAACAAACGAAAGTAAGTTAAACTGCCAAATAAGTATTAATTCAAACTTAATTGTTACAAAAGGGAAACACAGGCCCTATTGTTAAATATTCTTTTATTTTTCATTATTAAATATAAATAGTCATTTATTTAATTTTATTATGAATTTTATTCGTTTTATATATTAATTGCAGAATGATTTTTGAAAACGAGTTTACTTTGGACAAAACAGACCTGCACATATTAAGGCTGATGCAGGACAATGCCCGCATATCAAACGCAGATATGGCGCGCGAATTGAATATGGTACCATCGGGCGTGTTGGAACGTGTTAAGAAATTAGAAAAGAAAGGAGTGATAAAGCAATATACCACCTGCATTAATCCAACCGCCTTACAGCAAAAACTATTGGCCTTTATATTTATAAAAGCCAATGTAGGCCCCGGTTGCGACAGGTCGGTAACAGATGAACTGGCTAAAATTCCCGAGGTACAGGAAGTACACCATGTTGCCGGCGATGACTGTTACCTGGTAAAAATACGCACCTATGATTCAGCCGCACTGATGGATATTATGCGTACCCGGTTCAGCAAAATCCCCAATATGCTAAGCACCCGCACCACCATTGTATTAGAGACTGTAAAAGAACAGCAGCAATTAGTTATACCCCAAAAATAGTAATACAACATGACCGCACCTGCCTACAAACCATCAGCATTACTGGTTGTAACAGCCTTTGCAATTATTTACGTTGTGTGGGGTTCAACTTACTTTTTTATACAAGTGGCGCTGCAGGGTTTTCCCCCATTTTTAATGGGTGCTATACGGTTTATAGCGGCAGGGCTGCTTATGCTGGCCTGGTGCCTGTTCACGGGTGAAAAAATTGGGGTAATGAAGTATAACCGCCCATCAATGATAAGCGGTGTTATTATGCTTTTTGGCGGTAATGGTGCCTTGATATGGGCCGAACAAAATGTACCCAGTGCAGTAGCAGCCATCCTGGTATCGGCTGGGCCTATATGGTTTGTGTTGCTTGATCGGTCGCACTGGAGTATAAATTTCAGGAGCAAGTCTACCATGGCCGGGTTGATCATCGGTTTTGGCGGTGTTGTATTGTTATTCAGCGAACAGTTGAGCGGCGCAATGGGTTCAAATTCATTGGCGCAGTTGCCCGAGATGGCGGTTTTAGTTTGTGGTTCCATTATGTGGGCCACGGGTTCGTTATATTCTAAACACAGGGCAAAGGGCAATAACTC
>JBDSIC010000045.1:0-9468 GCA_039918195.1 Mucilaginibacter sp. | reverse complement strand
AGCTATCGGCCAGCAATTGCAGGTTCATGCTGTTAATATTGTGCTTGTTGTAATTCTCTATATCAAAACTACGCTGCACCCAGCCGTTAACTCCGGTAAAGTTGGGCAGGGTAATGAACAGCGCACCGCCCGGTTTTAAAAATTGCAAATGCGTTTCGATGATCGCTTTGGTATCGTTAAAATGCTCTATCAGCCCGAATGAGGTTACCAGGTCGTATTGCTTTTCGGGGGTATAGTTGAACAGGTCGGCCTCAATAATGGTAATGTCACTTTCGGTAAGCCCGTTTGTGTTGAGCAATTGTTTGATGATACCCGGGTGAATGTAATAATCAAACAACGTAGTATCCAGCTTTTGGTATTTCTTCAGGTAGATGGCATAATAGCCGGGGAAACCACCCAGTTCAATGGCGGTCTTTATTCTCTTTTCGGCTATCAGCGGACCTATTATATCACCAAAAACATAATCAGCCTTTATCGGGAAGATAAGCCCGGTTTTTGATTCCCAAAACGATTGCCAGAATGAACGGTCGGTTAAGTTGTTTTCCATTAATGTTATTAAACCTCTTTTGTTACGGAGGTACCTGTTTTTTCAAGCACCCGTGCCGGGTTGCCTACGGCAATGCTGTTTGCCGGGATATCTTTTACTACTACCGCACCCGCGCCAATGATCACGTTATCACCTATCTCTATATCGCCTATAATACAAACGTTAGCGCCAATATCTACATTATTACCTATCCGCGGGCAGTTGGACAAGGTGCCGTCCGCCAGTTTTTTGTGGCCTATGGTTACCGAGTTGCGCAGTACGCAGTTGTCGCCTATTATTACGCCCTGGTTAACCACCAATGCCTGCCCGTGGTAAATAATAAGCCCTTTGCCGGCAGTTAGCTTACGCGGCAGCTCAATGCCCAGGTCCCACTCCACAAAAAGGCGGTAAAAAACCAGGTAAGGATAAAATATGATCTTGGTAAACATCGACCGGTTGATGAGCTGCGCCAGCCTGAATAGGAAAAGCACCAGTTGCCCCTTTATATTTTTCCGATTGGCTTTCCAATCCTGAAACAAGTAGGCAAATAGGTTCATTTATATTAATGCGTTATAGTAGTTTCATCAAAAGTAAAATTTTCAGCAGAATAATTATGCTGCGCAGGCTATATTCCTGTATACATACCGCTTTTATTTTAGTATTAACTATTATTGTGCCTGTAAATGAAAGTTACCCTCATCAACACATCCGATGCCGGCGGCGGCGCACCTGCCGCCTGTATGCGGCTGCTTAAAGCCCTCGGGTTAAAACAGGTTGATGCAGCTTTGGCCGTGCAGCACAAAAAAACTGCTGAGGTAAGGGTATGGGAAGTGACGCGAAAACTACAACGCAAGCTTAATTTTTTAAAGGAGCGCCTGCCATTTATATTTTTTTACGAGAAGGATAAGTCGGTACGATTTGCATTTTCAACGGCTAATACCGGTAATGATATTTCGCGCGAGTCGGTTATTGCTAACGCGGATGTGTTGCATTTGCACTGGAACAATTCAGGCTATCAATCTATTGATAATTTAAAGGCGTTATTTGCGCTTGGTAAACCGGTGGTGTGGACACTGCACGACATGTGGGCCTTTACAGGCGGCTGCCATTACTCGGGCGGCTGCGACCATTTTATTAACGAGTGCGGCAATTGCTGGATGCTGCGCAGCCCGCAGCCAAATGATATTTCGCACACCGGCTGGTTGCGCAAACTGGCGTTATTGGATGTGCCGAAAAACCTGACTATCGTTACCTGCAGTAACTGGCTGGGCGACTTGGCACGTACAAGTTCGCTGCTAAAAAGGTTTAATATCATCAGCATTCCTAACCCGATAGATACCGAAGTTTTTTCGCCTAAAAGCATGACGGCGGTACAAAAAAAATGGAACATCGATATAAATAAAAAGATCATCCTGTTCGGTGCCGCCAATATTAACGACAGGCGCAAGGGGATAACCTATTTGGTAGACGCCCTGCATCACCTGAAAAATAATTATAGCGAAACGACAACCATAGAAGTGGTGATATTCGGCAAGAACAAACATTTTGATGTGACTACGCTGCCTTTTAAAACGCATGAGTTGAATATTATCACGTCTGCGCAGCAACTTGCAGAGGTGTATAGCATGGCTGATGTATTTATATCCCCTGCGGTTGAGGATAACCTGCCCAATATGGTGATGGAAGCCCTGGCATGCGGCACACCGGTAGTGGCATTTAATACAGGCGGCATACCCGATATGGTAGACCACCTGCAAAACGGTTATTTGGCGGAGTACAAGTCGGCGGAGGATTTGGCTGCCGGTTTACATCATGTGCTGTTTTCGGGCGACGCAACCAGTATGGCTTCCGCTGCGCGGGAAAAAGTTTTGGCCAATTTTACCAATGATATTGTAGCCGGTAAATATATCGACCTTTACAATTCAATAGTTAGCAATGGCTGAGTTTAACCCCACATTAACGGTTATTACCGTGGTGTACAATAATGTACAGGATGTGGAGCGCACCATACTTTCGGTGATTGATCAAAGCTATAAGGCTATTGAATATATTGTTATAGACGGCGCATCAACTGACGGTACGCTGGACGTAATTAAAAAATATGAAGGCCGTATAATCAAATTCATCAGCGAAAAAGATAGCGGGATATATGATGCCATGAACAAAGGCTTGGCCTTGGCCACGGGCGATTATGTGATCTTCATGAACTCTGGCGATGAGTTTTACTCGCCGGATACTGTTGAAGCCGTTTTTGCCGCGGCACCCGGTTCTGATATTTATTACGGTGAAACCGAAATGATAAACAGTAAAGGCGACAGCCTGGGCCAGCGCCGGCACAAGGCCCCAGCAAGCTTTACCTGGCGAAGTTTTAAATACGGCATGAGCATTAGCCACCAGGCCATTTACATCAAACGCAGCCTGCTGCAGCCTTACAACAGCCAATACCAACTAAGCGCCGACATCGACTGGATATTACAGGCTGCCAAAAAAGCCAAAAAGATAGTAAACGTGAACAGGTATGTAGCCAAATACCTGGTAGGCGGCATGTCTAAAAAGAAACACCGCCAGAGTTTGGTGGAGCGTTTCAATATCATGAAAGAGCATTATGGGTTATTGCCAACGCTATTAAACCATGTGGTTATAGCCTTTAATTTAGGTTGGTATTGGTTGAGGAATAGAAGGACGAATGATTGAGCGTTTAGTCACCAATTTTCTCCGCGTTATTGCGAGCGCAGCGTGGCAATCTCTTTAAGCTAATTATTGCGGGAATGTCCTGAAGAGATTGCTTCGTCGTTCCTTCTCGCAATGGCGCGCGGAGAAGTGATAAGGACACATTTTCTAAATTTTGGTATTCATCCTTTTCACCACTTCTACAGATAGTCTTTCAAAAGTCGTTTCAAAAACTTCAATTTTATAACCTCTCGCAACTACTTCAAAAATCTCATCATGAAAAAGCAACATGTAATGATTCCTGTCCCTCCATGAATCTTCGTTATAATAAGGGTGCACTTTATGGATGCCCTTTAATTCTTCAATCCATTCCGAATGTTCTACTATATGTGCCCGGTAGGCCTTAAGTCCGTGGTTGTATAATGGCAACCCGGAGAAAACCTCATCATTTGCTATACCAAACCGAAAGGTACTTCCCTCAAACGATACTAAAGCCAAAGGGTAGACAGTTTCGCTTTGGCTGTCTATCATGGTTAGTGATTTGCCGTCCCCCTCTTTTGGGTCTTCAATAAGATAAACAAGGTACGTTGTTCCCCCATTTGAAAACACATGTGGTATAGGTGCCCCCGCAGACCACGGATATTCCCAATCTATAACCCTTGCAAAACTTTTGGGATTTTCTCCGGCTATACTTGAAAATATATTGCGAAACATTACGCCTTCTTCTTCTCCCCGCCTTTTTTCTTATTCTCGGTATAAGCCACACCGCCTATGGCCAGCACCAGCAGTATAGAGCCCGCCAGCGAAATGTTTTCGCCCGCATAGTAAGAAGTAGGGTGGAAGATAAATTCTATTTTATGGTTGCCTACCGGTATCTGCGCGGCACGCAATAAATAGTCGGCCCTGAAGTATGGTTTTTCTTCGCCGTCTATCAGCATTTTCCAGCCTTTGTCATAGTACACTTCCGAAAATACGGCTATTTGCGCCGAGGTTGAGCCACTTTCATATACCAAATGTTCAGGCTCGTAGCTTACTAATTTAATGGTAGCCGCGGGATCAGTCGCTACTGATTTTTCGCTGATGAAGCTTTTATAACGCTGGTCAACAATGGCTTCATTTTTTGGGTCGAAGCTGCTGATGGCCTGCATTTCTTCGTCGGCATCTTTGGCATATTTTACACTTTTTACAAACCAGGCGTTTCCGCAGGCCGTACTGTTACGCTGCATATTAGCTACCTGCGTTTTTGGGTCGCTGGTAATAATGTACTTGGTGTTCAGCATATCCAGTACATCCTGGTTAAGGCTTTTGCTGAATTGCATGTCTATCAACTCGTCATAACGTTTAAGCTTGGCAGCATGATAGCCGCCAATACTTTTGTAAAAGAACGATGCTTCGGCACTTTGGAAGGGATTTCCACCGCTAAGGTCCAGCACCCTGAAATCAGGATCGGTATCGCGCAGGATGAACTGGTCTACCTCGCGTTGTTTTACAGGCTCGTTGTAATCCTCTTTCGCTACAAATTTCGAGTCGTTCAGGTAACGCTTATCCACGCTCCAAAGGTCGACCAGTGTAACGGCTAAAAACAGGATGGAAGCTACGGTTACATTTATCTTTTTGTTGATAAACGCCCACAACAAACCAAATACGATGATGATAAATATCAATGAGCGGATGGCATCATGGCGGGCAAGGTCTATACGGTCAAGCACCAGGCCCTGTACAATGCTGTTGGCAAAGCCGGTATCACCCTGTAAGGCTTGAGATAGGCCGCTGATAATTTCCTGGTGCCTTGGCGATTTAAAATCAAGGATAAATTCGGGTGCTATAACAAACAGCAGCGTAATGCCGCCGGTGATATATAAGGCAAGTTTTAATTTTTTAAAGATGTAATTTTTGTCCTGCGAGTTGATCACTTCCTGCACGGCTAAAAAAGCCAAAACAGGGAAGCAAAGGCTGGCCACTGCCAGTATCGACTCTACCGCACGGAACTTATTGTACAGCGGCACGTAGTTGAAAAAGAAATCGGACAATGGTGTAAAATGCCTGCCGAAAGATAATAGCATGGTAAATACTACCGTGCTTAACAGCCACCATTTTAAACGGCTGCGTACTATCAGCAATCCTAATACAAACAAGAACACCACGCCTGCGCCAAAGTAAAACGGCCCGCTGGTAAACATTTTATCGCCCCAGTAAGTAGAAAAATAGCCCGACTGGTGCACATACATTTCTGCCTGTTCCGCAGGTACATTTTTGGCGATGAAGGCCTTGGCAACGTTGGAGTTATTACCCAGCGCATCGCTGCCCGACGCGCCGCCGTAGGCATTCGGAATTAAAAAAGTAAAGCACTCGGTTATACCCTGGCTCCAGCTAAAAGCGTAGGATTTATCCAAACCGTCACTTGGCTCGCTGGTATGTTTGGTAAGGTTTGATTGCCCGCGGTTGGTTTCTTTGCCATATTCGTAGGTGGTCCATAAGCTGCCCGCGTTTACCGCCAGTGCCAGTACGGTGGCCGCCGCGAGGTAAGCAAATGACGTTAAAAACGGTTTGGTTTGCTTCGCTTTTATAGCATGGTACAACTCGATACCCACCAAAATAATAATGGCAAACAACAGGTAATAGGTCATTTGTATATGGTTCGACCGTATTTCCATCGCCAAAAAGAAAGCCGTTAACACAGCACCTAAGGCGTATTTGCCGCGTAGTGTTAAAATAATACCTGCCAGTATCGGTGCAAAAAATGCTATTGCGAAGGCTTGGTTGGCATGCCCGGCATCTAATAAAATAAAGTTATAGGAGGAAAAGGTGAACGCTACCGCGCCTGCCGCAGCAAGCCAGGGATTTATCTTCAGCACGCTGAATAGCAGGTAAGCGCCTAAAAGCATCAGCAAAACAGTATCAACCGGGTTGGGGAAAATAGTTTTTACGGCCTGCACTACATACGTGGTAATGTTGCTGGGGTACTGCGCCCATATTTGGTAGGCAGGCATACCACTAAACATGCTGTTGGTCCATAAGGGGGCTTTGCCTGTTTTGGCACGCACGTCCATTATTTCTTTTTGGGTGCCCTGCGCCTGCATAACATCATGTTGGTATAACACCTTGCCCTGCACCAAAGGACTGAAGAAATAAGCGAAGGATATTACTATAAAAACTGCTATTACAGCAAAATGCACACTATTGCGCTTGAACCAGTTACTCATCTAAGTAGTTTAAAATGGATATAAGTCTTCAAAAATAGAAAATTGAGCGGGAATAGAAATTAAAGTTTGAGGATTACTTAGCAGGGCGTGGCTTTTAGGCGCAGCAGGAAAAATAAAAGCACCAAACCCACCAGGCTAAACACGTAGGCATAAACATGAATTTTATCGTATTCCTCGCGGTTTTTGCGGATGGTGAAAAAGTTATAGATTGCCAAGGTGCCCAGTACTACCCAAAAAAACCAGTTGATTTTTTCGCACATGGCAAACAGCTGGACAGAAACAGCAACAATTACATAATTGACAATAATAAGCATTGCCGATTCCGGTGTGTTGTTATGACGGCGGCGGCGCTTATATAACTCGTCAGGGATCATTTTTCTTTAATTTCCTCGTACTCCACAAAGTCGCCTTCGGTATCGGGTACCTGTGATTTGTATTGCGGGGTATAGTCAACACGTACAGCGCCTTCGGGCTTGCGGGTTTGCTGGTAATTGGTGTTTTGCTGCTGCTGTGCTTTTTTTATCATGCTTTGAAAAAGCATAGGCAAAAATATACGTGCCAGCGTGCGTATAATATATAGCACTGCGATAGAAACGAGCAGAATGCGGATGAGTATCATTCGGTTTTAATTTATAAGCGTACAAATATAAGGTATTAACGTTAAAATTGTTTTGTTATGATGTTGTACAGATTTTTGACAGCCGGCTGATAATATCAAATGTCATTTCGAACGGAGAGAGAAATCTTCTGCTCCCTGCATTTACGTTAGCATGTCGCATAAGATTTCTCCTCGTACCTCGTTCGAAATGACATCGGTGGGGATCAACCAAATTTCTCTTCCATCATTTTTTCGAGTGCAAACATTTCATCACGCAGTTTGGCTGCTACCAGGAATTCCATATTCTTGGCGGCGGCAAGCATATCTTTTTTGGTGTTGTCTATAGATTTTTTCAGGTCGCCTTTGGTCATGTATTGCACAATCGGGTCGGCGGCAAGGGTTACCGTTTCGTTTTCTACGTATGCCTTTTGCACCCCGCCTTTAAAATCAACCACCGATGTTTGCTCTATAATAGCCTCGCGCGATTTGCCTATCGTAGTAGGGGTAATGCCGTGTTTGGTATTATAGGCTATTTGAATATCGCGGCGGCGGTTGGTTTCTTCCATCGTTATCCGCATCGATTCGGTTATTTTATCAGCATACATAATTACCCGGCCACGGTCATTACGCGCGGCGCGGCCAATGGTTTGTATCAGCGAGCGTTCCGACCGCAGGAAGCCTTCCTTATCTGCATCCAGTATGGCCACTAACGATACTTCGGGCAGGTCTAACCCCTCGCGCAGCAGGTTGATGCCTATCAGCACATCAAACTCACCTAAACGCAAGCCCCGCAGTATCTCTACCCGCTCCAGTGTTTTTACTTCGGAGTGTATGTAGCGGCATTTTATGCCCAGCCGGTCCATATACTTGGCCAGTTCTTCGGCCATGCGTTTGGTGAGGGTGGTCACCAGTATACGGTCGCCTTTTTTAATGGTTTGGTCAACTTCTTCCAGCAGGTCATCTACCTGGTTAATTACCGGACGTACGTCAATTACCGGGTCGAGCAGGCCGGTTGGGCGTATCACCTGTTCTACCACTACTCCGCCCGATTTTTCCAGCTCGAAATCGCCGGGGGTGGCACTTACATAAATGGTTTGCGGCGCCAGTTTCTCAAACTCCTGGAAGTTTAGCGGGCGGTTATCCAAGGCTGCCGGCAGGCGGAAACCATAATCAACCAGCGATATTTTGCGTGAGCGGTCGCCGCCGTACATGGCGCGTATCTGCGGTACGGTAACATGGCTCTCGTCAATCACCATCAGGTAATCATCCGGGAAATAATCCAGCAGGCAAAAGGGCCTTGCACCCGGTAAGCGGCCATCAAAAAAGCGCGAATAGTTTTCGATACCCGAGCAATAGCCCAGTTCCCGTATCATTTCCAAATCGTAATTTACCCTTTCCTCCAGGCGCTTAGCTTCCAAAAAACGGCCATCGCCAATGAATTGCTTTTTGCGGGTTTCAAGTTCTTCCTGTATGGCCCAAATGGATTGCTGGAAACGTTCGCGCGGGGCCACGTACAGGTTGGCCGGGTAAACCACCATGTGTGTCATTTTCTCAACCGTTTTACCGGTGCTGATGTCAAACGTGCTTAGCTCTTCAATGTCATCGCCAAAAAAAGATATACGGTAAGCAAAATCCATGTATGCCGGGAAAATATCCACCACATCACCCTTCACCCTAAAAGTGCCGCGTTTAAAATCGGCGGTAGTACGGGCGTACAATATTTCCACCAGCCTGTGCAAAAACGCGTTGCGGCTGATGCGGGTGCCTACGGCAAACTTAAATACCGAATCGGCAAAGTCGTCGGGGTTGCCCATACCGTAGATACAGGAAATGGAAGATACCACGATAACATCCCGCCTGCCCGACATCAGCGATGAAGTAGTGCGCAGGCGCAGTTTTTCTATTTCTTCATTTATTTGCAGGTCCTTTTCGATGTAGGTATTGGTAGTGGGTATAAATGCTTCGGGCTGGTAATAATCGTAGTACGATACAAAGTAGTTCACCGAGTTTTCGGGGAAGAACTGCTTGAACTCGCCATACAGCTGCGCAGCCAGTGTTTTATTGTGGCTTAGAACCAGAGTCGGCTTCTGTGTTTGCGAGATTACATTGGCTATGCTAAATGTTTTACCCGAGCCGGTTACACCCAGCAGGGTTTGAAAAGGGTCTTGATTATTAACACCTTCAACCAGTTGCCTGATGGCTTCGGGCTGATCGCCGGTGGGTTTATATTCAGAGGTAAGTTTAAAATCCATGTATTAAAAGCAAATTTACGCAATAGCAGCGAGGTAACCGCTTATTGCCGTGTGTTATTAATAATTTTGAAATTCAAATGTTATTTATTTTGTAAAGTAAGCAGCGGGGGATGACAACCCTATGTCAGCAGGCATAATGAGCGTTTTATTTTCCGGTGAACCAGGTTAGCTGTTCCGGTGGTGCGGGGTGGTGCGGTGCATGTAGGTGCACCACCCCGC
>JBDSIC010000044.1:0-3474 GCA_039918195.1 Mucilaginibacter sp. | reverse complement strand
CATCAAAAAACGCCTTTTTTGCGTCGCGGTAGCTGTCGAATGTTTTATGATAGTCTAAATGGTCGTGCGTCAGGTTAGTAAATATGCCACCCGAAAAGTTCAAACTCTTGGTACGGTGCTGGGCAATGGCATGCGAGCTAACTTCCATAAAGCAGTAATCGCAGCCATGTGCTACCATGTCGTTCAGTAATTCGTTAAGCGCAACCGGGTCGGGTGTGGTGTGGGTTGATGGTATCACCTTGCCATTTATTTGGTTCTCTACTGTGGATAACAAACCGCATTTATAGCCCATATCCCTGAATAACTGGTAAAGCAGCGTGGCAACGGTTGTTTTGCCGTTGGTCCCGGTCACGCCGACCAGTTTTAGTTTCGATGATGGATTATCGTAAAAGTTTGCCGCAACAATAGCTAAGGCAATGGCCGAATCGGCTACCATTAACACGTCAAATTCGCCGGTTACATGTGCCGGCAGTTCTTCGCAAATAATTGCGGCCGCGCCCAGTGCAATGGCTTTGTCAATATAGTCGTGCCCATCAACCTGCGTACCTTTTACCGCGACAAATAATGAGCCGGGGATAACCTTACGCGAATCGAAAACCACCGCTGTAATTTCTACATCGGCGCTCCCTTGTAATTCCGTAAATGCTAACCCTGCTATTATCTCGCTCAAATACATTATTGCAGTTGTAAAATTATTTTAGATCCTTTTGGTATAATGCTGCCGCCGGTAACCGACTGCTCTTTAACCACGCCGCTGCCGCGTGCGGTAACCTTGTAACCCGCGTTGCCCATCACGTATAAAGCATCGCTAAGGCCCATGCCGGTTACTGAAGGCACTGCGCCTTTTTTGTATTTTGTTTCTTCAAACGCTATCCCGTTGCTGGTGTCTACACCATTATCCGCAGCCGTGTTTGAGGCGTATAAGGCTTTAACGCCTAATTTTTTATATACCTGCTTTAAGGCTTTCATGTTGCCCTGTTTAGCACTGGGCAGGGTAGTGTTGCCTACTAAATGCACTTCAGGCGGGTCCTGGTTTATCTTCATATCGCTGGAGTAAACCTTATCGGCAATTTCCCTGAATACCGGGCCTGCCACCAGTGCGCCGTAATAACCGTTCTTTGGGTCGTTGATAACCACTATCAGCGAATATTTAGGCTTATCTGCCGGGAAGTACCCGCAGAAAGAAGCCTGGTATTGTTTGTTGGCCTTATAGCCTTTATTGGCATCAGCTACCTGCGCTGTACCTGTTTTACCTGCAATGCGGTATAGCGGGTTGTAAATAATGTTTTTACCTGTACCCTCGGTTACCACACCTTCCAGCATTTCCTGCATTTTTTTAAGGGTTACCGGTGAACATATCTGCGGGTTAATAGTACGGGCATGAAAACGCTCTACCGTATTACCCAGTCTGCGTATCTCTCGCACAAAAATTGGCGATACATATTTACCGTTGTTGGCTATGGCATTATAAAACGACAACATTTTTAACGGGGTAAGCTGCATCTCGTAACCGTAGGCCATTTGCGGCAGGGTCATGTTTTTGTTCCAGCTGCGGTTTTTTGGGTTTTTTACCACCGGTTGCGCTTCACCCTGAATTTGCAGGCCCATTTTTTCGTTCAGTTTCCAATCGTATAAATGGTCGGTAAACTGTTTTTGGTTGTCGTGGTAGCTGGTATTTACCAAATAGGCAACCGCCGCGTTCGATGATTCTTCAAAAGCACGCTTTACGTTAACGCGGCCAATACTGCCGTGGCTATCTTTAATAATGTGGCCCGGTATGGCATAGTTGCCGGTATTTACCATGGTAGTGGTGTCTACCTTTTTATCCTCCAGCAAAGCCATGTACGACGCTACTTTAAATGTCGAGCCCGGGTCCTGGTTACCGGCAATGGCGTAGTTAAATTTCTCTTTATAAACGCCTTCCGCCACTTTGCTGAAGTTGGCTACCGCGCGTATCTCGCCGGTGGCAACTTCCATTAAAATAACCGCGCCGTGGTCGGCATTGCTTTTTATCAGCTGTTTTTCAAGTGCGCTTTGCGCCAAATCCTGGAAGTTTACGTCAATGGTAGAAATAATATCCGCGCCTTCTTTGGGCGATACATCATACTCGTCGCTAACCGGCATCCAGGTGCCGCCTGCTATGCGGTGCATTAATCTGCGACCGGTTTCACCGTTGATGTAGCCGGCATAAGCGCCCTCAAGGCCTACCGGGTTTTTTACGTTGTCGTTTTTATAACCTATGGTACGGGCCGCCAGCGATTGGAAAGGCATTACACGCTTGTTTTTTTGAACAGCTATCAGTCCGCCTTTGTATTTGCCTAAGTTAAATATGGCAAACTGGCGTACTTTTTTTAACTGCTGATAAGATATCTTACGCTTTAACAGGAAATAGCGCGATTTGTCTTTACGCTCCTCGCGCAGTATCCTTGAATATTGTTTTTCTGACTTGTCCTTAAAAAACACCGAAAGCTGGGTAGCCAGCGAATCAACTTTTTCATAAAAAATATGGTCGTCCTCTATACCGCCGGCCAGCATATCAACCCGCAATTCATATTCGGGTACCGATGTGGCCAGTAAACTCCCGTCAACAGAAAAAATATTGCCGCGGCCTGCTTCAACATCTACATAACGCATAGAAAGGCTGTCGGCCATCGAGCGCCATTTTTTGCCCTGTGCAAATTGTACATTGCAAAGCTGTACCACTACGGCAGCAGCAAATAGCAGGATCAACCCGAATGCAAGGTAAACCCTGAGCAGTATGTTAGTCCTAATTCCCATTGTTAACCTCCTTTATGGTTAATTTAAGCGGCGGCGCTACCGGCTGGTGAATGCCCAGCGTATCGGTGCGTTTCGCTACTTCAGATATGGTGCTTTTGTAAGCCAGTTCGGCTTTCGCCGATTTATAATCCCAGGTAAGCTCTTTTACTTCTTTGCCTATCTTATCAATATCGCGCAGGTTCCTTTCGGCCATGTGCCTGTTGGCAATGTAGAGCATACATAAAAAAGCAATGTATAATACAAAAGGCAGTGCAGTGGTGGCTTCCTCGGTGGTTACAAACCCCTTGCTAAAAAACTGCGTCAAAAAGTTGTCGGGGATTTCCTTTATAGGCGGTTTTTCCTCAACAATAAGCTCTCTTTCAGCTTCTTCTTCCTGAATTTCTGTACGTAAACGGTTCGTCATTTTTTTACAGCTATCCTTAGTTTAGCGCTCCGTGCCCTGTTATTTTGTTGTATCTCTTCTTCATTTGCGGTAATAGCCCCACGGCTTACCGAGTGAAAAGGTTTTTTATCGTTCCCATAAAAGTCCTTTTCTACCTCGCCGCTGAATTTGCCTTTGGCGATGAAATTTTTTACCAGCCTGTCTTCCAGCGAATGGTACGACATCACCACCAAACGCCCGCCCACAGCCAGCACCTCGGCAGATTGTATTAAAAAATCCTTTAATGCTTCCAGTTCCTGGTTAACCTCTATGCG
>JBDSIC010000043.1:0-5062 GCA_039918195.1 Mucilaginibacter sp. | reverse complement strand
TCTTATAGGCAGTATAGATTTTTTAATTGAGCGCACCGATCTTGACGGTGTGTTCAATATCGCGTCACCCTATCCAATACAAAATAACGAGCTGATGAAAACTGTGCGCAAAGTAATGGGTGTGCCTATTGGCTTGCCGGCAGCAAAATGGATGCTTGAAATTGGCACCCTGCTTTTGCAAACCGAGACTGAACTGATACTAAAAAGCCGTTGGGTATTGCCAACACGGTTGCAAAATGAGGGCTATCAATTTAAGGTGCCTTATATTAAAGAGACTATAGAAAAAAGTATATAAAAAATTATCGCATCATGACACACCGCAATAAGTATCTTAAAATAGTTGGAATACCCCTGATCTTCGCCTTCGTGGTGTATGGTATGTTTGAAACTGATTCTCTTTCAAATCTATTTGCAATCATGTCCCTAAGTTTCATATTCCTGGTGCCATTCGGTATTGGCTGTTTAACCGTTTATTTTTCAAGTGTTAAACAAATAGAAAAGCCAGGATATCGTTTTACAGCCCCATGGATACCCGTTCTGTTGTTTTTAATAATAACAATGGCCTTTTCAATGGAAGGCGCGGCCTGCTGGATAATGATATTGCCGGTGTTTTTAATAGCATCGAGTTTTGGGGGATATTTTGGCGCATACCTTAAACTCAAAAAGAAAAAAGACGAGAATACTTATATTTCGGTTTTGGTACTATTGCCATTTCTTATTGCACCCGTTGAGCATTATATAGGGGCACATCCCTCGGTATATAAAGCCTATACTTATATTGACATAGATGCCGGCAAGGCTGATATTTGGCAAAACGTTACCCGTGTAAAAGCTATTAAGCAAGAGCAGGATAAAGGCTGGCTAACAAGCAGCCTGGGTTTCCCCCGTCCTATACGCGCCGAGTTGAATTATAATGGTGTTGGCGGCTATCGTAAAGCGATTTTTGATAAGGGACTGGTGTTTCACGAGCAAGTGACTGCGTATACCGAAGAAAAAAATATGAGCTTTACTATCACAGCCAACCCATACGAAATACCTTCTGCAACCATGGACGAACACGTGGTAATTGGCGGTGATTATTTTGATGTAATGGATGGTACTTATGAGTTAGAGCAACTCAGTCCAAAAAAATATCGCCTGCATTTGTACAGTCATTTTAAATTAAGTACTACATTTAATTTTTATGCAGCCTTGTGGGCCAGCTGGATAATGAAAGATATCCAGAATAATATACTGCAGGTTATTAAACAACGTGCAGAGCAAAGAACCTAAAACTAACAATTATGGGCATAGCCGAAGTGAATTTAATTACACATATACGCATGAATTTTATGTATGTGATAGCCGGTTTGGCTATTAGCGGAATAACGGCTGCAAAATGAAGGGTATCAATTTAAGGTGCCTTATGTTAAAGAGGCTATAGAAGCCTGTGTATAATATATCTGTAACGAATAAATTTATCCTGAGTCTTAAACAGAAACAATAATTATAATGACGATTTCTAAAAAGTTCAGTTTAACTCTTTTTCTTGCTTTTTCCCTGTCAGTAGCCCAAACGTTTGCTCAAAAGGCCAAAGTTAAATTAATTGAAAGGTATTTAAATGAAGCACATCGATCAGGCCTTTTCAATGGGAATATATTGATTGCCAATAACAACAATGTAGTATTTAAAAAGGCCATTGGTTATGCAGATGCTTCAAAAGAAATTCCGCTTAATACACAATACCGCTTTCATATTGGCTCGATAGCCAAGGAATTTGATGCGGCAGGGATCATGCTGTTGCAACAGCAAGGCAAATTAAATATAAATGATAAAGTATCGAAATTCTTCCCGGACTTGCCTGCTTGGGCCGATAAAATAAGCATCAGCAACTTACTACAATATGCCAGTGGCTTACCTGAAGTAAAATGGAAAACCGTGCATAACGATGATGACAATTGGCGCGACCTGAGATTACTGCAAAATTTAGATTTTGAACCGGGAAGCGATTATGCATATAATAACAACAATACTTTTATGCGCCGGCGAATAATTGAAAAAGTTACCGGCATGGCATTCGATCAGTTTATACAACGTCAAATTCTTAACCCGGTGGGTATAAAAAATAGCGTAATTGATCCGTCGGATACCGACCAACTGATAGCCAGATCTTTTAACAATGATTTTAAGCAAGACCGGTTAGCTGTGCCTATTTCCGGTTGGACCTGTTTAAACCTGGATGATATGTATAAGTGGGCACAATGTATCAGCACCTTTTGCATTATCGACCCGCCCTCAACACGTGCGATAATTATCCCGGCAGGGCCGGGTAAGCAGGCTGGGTTAGGTAGTGGCTCAATGAAAGGTGATCGTGTTATTACACATGTGCATGATGGGGCAGCATTGCACTACCAGGCGCTTGTGGAAACAAACAGTACAAAAGGAAGGGCCATCATCATATTAAGTAATCAAAAGCAAGGGAATGTTTATGATATTTCTGCGGCAATAGAAGCTATCTTAGATGGTAAACAGTACCAGCCACTAACGCATTAACGTAAACAGTTCAAAAAAATATCGCCTGTATTTATACAGTCATTTTAAATTAAGTACTACATTTAATTTTTATGCAGCATTGTGGGCCACCTGGATAATGAAAGATATCCAGAACAACATATTGCAGGTGATCAAACAAAGGGCCGAAACAACCTAAAACTAACAACCATGGGCATAGCAGAAGTAAAGTTAATTACACGTATACGCGTTAATTTAAGTATTGTGATAACCGGTTTGGCTATCAGCGGCATAACTGCTTTTCCGCTGGAAAGCGAACTGGCCTGGATGGTGAATAACATATCCGCGTTCCCGGCATTTATGCAGGAGTGGCTGATCACCATTTATAACGCCATTAGCGATACCAATAAACGCTACCCCACCTGAGCTACGGCACCGACTGGCTTGCCTTTGCGCATTTGGTGTTAGCTGTTGTATTTATTGGTCCGTTAAGGCACCCGGTAAAAAATATATGGGTAATACAGTTTGGCATGATAGCCTGCGCGGCCATTCTTCCATTGGCATTTATTGCCGGCAGTATACGGGGCATCCCGCTTTTTTGGCAGCTGATTGATTGTTCATTTGGTATAATAGGCATTATACCTCTTTATTTTAGCTACAGGGCAACACGTACATTGGAACAACTCTATTTTGAACGTGGGATAATTATAGCGAATATTTAAATATTGCTGATCACCACCATTTCATCCATGGTGGGGTTAGCGCTGCCGCCACGTTTTTCAAGGGTAACAGCGAAGGCTTGCGGCGCGGTAACAGGTTTCATTTCTTTCATGTCGGCGCTGTCTGTACGCGCTGCCGAGTCAAATACACCCAGGTCAACCGGTTTGCCGTCAACAATGGCCCAAAGCTGGTATTGATGATCCTTGTCGTTTTCGGGCAGGTTTAAGCCGGCCATATCTATCATTACCTTGTTTTTAACCGGGCTCCAGGCTATCGTCATTACTGAAGCAGGCCTTTTTGGTGTACCTTTTAGTTTGATAAACCTAAAAGTACTGTCGCGGAAAACATCTAATTGCTCATCCATCAAGTTAACGCGTTTGCTAAACTGCTGGTTATTTAATTGTAACGCTACCAGCTGTAGTTTCGAATCCTGCAGGCTGTCATACATCCCAACTAAAACCGCTATGCTCACCAACAGCAGTGCCAGGCATGCCGCGAAGGCATATTTATAAAAATTGCTTTGCCTTGCGGGCAAGGCTATAACGTTTTCTTTCTCGTGATTAGTTTTATCAGGGAATACCCTGTCATCGGCTAAGTTAATAACCATACTGTTCAACACCCTGTCGCGGAGTTTTTCTGAAGGGTTGATTGCATAAGCCTCGGCATATTTTTCCAGCGAGGTTTCAATGGCATCCAGTTCGGCTTTCACCTCCGGATGTTTTGAAGCCATGTCTTCAACCTGCAACTTTTCTTCCGCGCTCACATCGTCCAGTGCGTAAAGTTCCAGTATCCCTGACTCGATATATGCCTTAATCTCTTTCACTGTTAATTAAAATGTTTCCTTAACTGTTGTATCGCCATCCTTAACCTGGTCTTAATGGTGCCCAGTGGAACATCAAGTTCTTCCGAAGCTTCCACGTGGGTATAACCTTTAAAATATACCAGTTCAAGAATTGACTTTTGTTCGGGCTTTAAGGTTTGCACCAAGTCGCGCAACCCTAATAATTCGGGTTTATAAACTGTGTTCCTTTGCTCGTCAATAAAAGTTACGTTATTTTCAATGTCTTGGTTTTTAGCCTGGTTTTTAAAGTCCTTTGACCGTACCTTATCTATAGAAAGATTTCGGGCAATATTAACCATCCAGGTAAACAGGCGGCCTTTATCGGCGCTATAGCTCGAAAAGGAGTGCCATATTTTTACAAAAGTTTCCTGTAATACGTCTTCGGCCGCGGTTTCTTCAGTAACAATGCGCGAAATAACACCGAATAGTGAAGATGAGTACATAGCATACAAAGCTTCGGCACCCCGTTTTTCGCGGTTGCGCAAAGCAAGTATCAATTCTTCTTCCGACAGTGATATTTTATTTCTGTTACTCAATGCCGTTGAAGATAGGTAGAAAAATCAGAAATCAAACAAGTGTTTTTCAGCATGGTATGATGAACGGACTAACGGGCCACTTTCAACATATCTGAAACCCATATCAAGGCCTTTTTGTTTGTAAAAATTAAATTGATCCGGATGTATCCAGTCAATAACCGGGTGGTGGTTGCGTGTAGGCTGTAAATACTGGCCTAAAGTGAGTATATGTACGCCGGCATCATACAGGTCGGCCATGGCTTCTAAAACGTCTTCTTCATGCTCTCCCAAACCCAACATAATACCCGATTTGGTGCGTAAGCCTTCAGCAGCGATATGCCTTAAACACTCTAAACTGCGGTCGTATTTGGCTTGTATGCGTACTTCGCGGGTAAGGCGGCGCACGGTTTCAAGGTTATGCGATACTACTTCGGGCCTAACGGCAGTTACCCGTGCCAGATTATCCCATTGCCCCCTAAAGTCGGGCAATAAAGTT
>JBDSIC010000042.1:0-4022 GCA_039918195.1 Mucilaginibacter sp. | reverse complement strand
TGCGGCGCAGCAAACCGGGTGCCCGCCAAAGGTGGTAATATGGCCAAGTATCGGGTTATCCTTAAGCGCGCCCATAATTTCTGTTGATGATATGAACGCCCCGACAGGCATGCCGCCACCAAGTGCTTTGGCCAAAAGCAAAATATCAGGCACTATGCCATAATGTTCAAAGGCGAACAACTTGCCTGTACGGCCCATCCCGGCTTGTATCTCATCCAGTATCAGTAAGGTGCCTGTTTTGCTGCAGCGACGGCGCAAGGCCTGCATGTATTGTATTTCGGGGACATGAATGCCAGCTTCACCTTGTATAGTTTCTATAATTACGCAGGCGGTTTCCCGGGTGATATGCTCCAGGTCGTGTATATTGTCAAAACGGATAAATTCAACTTCCGGCAGCAGAGGGCCGTAGCCCCGTTTAAACTCATCATTACCCATTACGCTTAAGGCACCATGTGTGCTGCCGTGATAAGCATTGTGGCAGGCGATGATCTTACTGCGGCCGGTAAAGCGTTTAGCCAGTTTCAGCGCGCCTTCAACCGCCTCGGTACCCGAATTAACAAAGTATACCGATTGCAAATTCTCCGGCAGTATCGATACCAGCTTTTCGGCAAACCGCACCTGCGGGGTTTGCACATACTCGCCATACACCATTAGGTGCATGTATTTATCAACCTGGTCTTTTATCGCCTCAATAACTGCCGGGTGGCTATGGCCCAAATTACTAACCCCAATACCCGATATCAGGTCCATGTAAGCCTTGCCCTCGCTATCATACATATAAACGCCTTCCGAACGCTCAATCTCCAGCAGCAGCGGGAAATTGGTAGTCTGCGCATTATTGGCCAGGAACAGTTGACGGAGGGTGGGCATTTTTTATTGAGTGATTGAGTGATTGAGTGAATAATTTCACTTCGCAAAGGTGCGAATTATATGATAAGTGTACAATGCAGAATGATGTGGCAAATACAATTGATCAAGCAAACAGTTAAATCTGAAATCGAAAATTCGATATTCAAAAATCACTAAATCACTCATTCACTAAATAAATTAATTCCCCGCTCTCTCGCTGCGTTCGCTGAGTTGTTTTATTACTTGGTCGTTAAATTCACGTTCGCTTTTGTACAATTCGCTTACCTTTTCGGGGGGAAGTATTTTCAGGAACTCGTCCTGGTAGCGTTTGCGGATGTTTACCAGTTCGGTTTCGTAGTATAGTTCTTTTTTTATCTGCTCGGTACCGTTGGCTTGCGCATCGGTACTGTTAAGCCTTTTTAACTTGCGTATATTGGTGAGCTGCTGCTGGTATTGCTTGTATAACGGCCAGAATTTTTTTGCTTCTTCGGACGTAAGATCAAGCTGTTTGCTTAAATAATCTCTTTTAATATTTGCCAGCCTGCCGCCGGGGCTTTGCCTGCCGTTAGTTTTGGACTGCTCATAACGAAGGCCCTGCGCAGTGTTAGGTGCCTGTGAAAAAGCATGATAACTACCACCCAGCACAAATACTATAAAGCATATAAATTTGGCCAGCCTATTCATTATTAAAGTTCAGTATCTATATAATCAAGTATTTCTTCGTCGCTAATATTTTCGTTAACTAACGTAGTTTGTGTTTCACCTGCGTCAAGGTTTTGTTCAACATAACGCTTTATTTCACTAACCGGGATATCTGACAAGCTGTTATGTAAATAGGCTATGCTGTTTTCGGATGTGTTGCTCCCTGAGTTTATAAGGAATGTAACCCCGATAGCCACAGTTACACAAGCCGCAGCCGCATATCTATACACGCCCGATGCAAACATCGTCCGTACAATGCCGCGGCGTTGTACAGGTTCAATTGTAGATTCTTCGGGTTGGGCATTAACTGTTTTATCTAAAATGGCAGCGTTAAGCTTATCAAAATAGCCGGCAGGCACAGCAAAGGTTTCTTCAGTTGAAGCGTTCAATGTTTCTTCAATAGCTATGCGGGCGGTAATTTGTTGCTGCATGTCCTCAAAGTAACCTTGCGGTACTTCAAAACCGGCATTCTCATTACCAATTATCTCTTGGATAGCTATCCTGCTTTCGATATTATTGCCCAGTTCATCAAAGTAATTTTCAGGCACTTTAAATCCTGTATTTTCTACATTTAATGCCGATTCGATAGTTATGCGGCTTTGAATGTTGCCGCTCAAGTCGTTAAAATAGTTTTCGGGAACGCTAAAACCGTCGTGCTCAATATTTAATGCTGCAATATTTTTAAGGGAAACGATACGTTCGGTTAGGTCACTAAAATAGCCTGACGGCACTGTAAAGGGGTTATTTGGGTTAACCTGCTTCAATGCGTTAAATTCGTCCAGCCAATTTTTGTTATCCATCTCGTTCTTCATACCTTCATTAGATTAAACTATTCTGTAAAGGTTTAACAACTTTTTAAAAATTATTCAGAAGCCAGTAGATGCGCCTCTATTTTTTTCACTGCTAAATGGAATGATGCCTTCAGCGCGCCCACGCTGGTGCCCAATACGTCCGACATTTCTTCATACTTCATATCGTCAAAGTATTTCATATTAAATACCAGCCGTTGTTTGTCGGGCAGGGTAAGCAGGGCCTGTTGCAGCTTTAACTGCGCCTTGTCGCCATCAAAGTAGCCAGAATCAACCAGTGTATCGGCCAGTTCATAGGCAACATCATCCAGCGGGATATTATTTTTAAGTTTCTTTTTATTAAGGAAGGTGATACATTCGTTTGTAGCGATGCGGTACATCCAGGTATACAACTGCGCGTCATTACGAAAACCCGGAAGGTTTTTCCATATCTTGATAAATACATCCTGCACCAGGTCATCAGCGTCATCATGGTTTACAACCATGCGCCGGATGTGCCAATACAACTTTTGCTGATACTTTTTGAGTAACAGGTTAAAGGCTTCATTCCTGGTCTTTTCGTCCCGAAACTTACTTAATATTTCTTCGTCTTCAGCCTGTGCGGCCATATCGTTTTTTTAAACCTTAAATAAAGAACTTAACTGTTTTGTTTTTTCCTGGCTATAACTTTTTTCACAGCGGCCACAATATTTGCCGCGTCCAAACCATATTTGGTCATCAGTTGCGCCGGCGTACCACTTTCGCCAAAGCTATCATTAACCGCCACATACTCCTGCGGGGTAGGGTTGTTAACAGCCAGCAACTGTGCGATGCTGTCACCCAAACCACCTAAACGGTTATGTTCTTCAGCCGTTACTACGCAGCCTGTTTTGGCTACTGATTTTAGGACAGCCTCCGCATCCAAAGGTTTAATAGTATGTATATTAATGATCTCGACATCAATACCCTCTTCAGCCAGCTTTTCTCCGGCTTGTATAGCCTCCCAAACCAAATGGCCGGTAGCAAAAATAGACACATCAGCGCCCTCATTCACCATCCAGGCTTTACCTATCTCAAACTTCTGATCAGGATCAGTAAAGATAGGAACCACCGGCCTGCCAAAACGCAGGTAAACGGGGCCTTCATATTCTGCAATGGCAATGGTAGCCGCTTTGGTCTGGTTATAATCACAAGGATTAATTACCGTCATCCCCGGCAGCATTTTCATCAGGCCGATATCTTCCAGTATCTGGTGTGTAGCGCCATCCTCACCCAAAGTCAAGCCTGCATGCGAAGCGCATATTTTTACGTTCTTATCCGAGTAAGCTACCGACTGGCGTATCTGGTCGTAAACCCTGCCGGTAGAAAAGTTAGCGAAGGTACCCGTAAAAGGGATCTTCCCGCCAATGGTTAAACCCGCAGCAATGCCAATCATATTAGCCTCGGCAATACCTATTTGGAAAAACCGTTCAGGGAAAGCCTTGATAAAATCCTGCATTTTTAACGAGCCCACCAAATCGGCACAAAGGGCCACTACCTGGTCGTTACGTTTACCCGCTTCTAAAAGCCCGTCACCAAACCCCGACCTGGTATCTTTTTTATCTGTGTAAGTGTATTTCTTCATAGTTGGCCTCACCCAACCCTCTCCAAAGGAGAGGGCTTTTTTAAGTATGTCTGATATAA
>JBDSIC010000041.1:0-4460 GCA_039918195.1 Mucilaginibacter sp. | reverse complement strand
TTTTTTTACCCTCTTTGCGCAGCAGAGAGGGTGTTCGGGCGAAGCAAGAACCGGGTGAGTAAACAATAAGTATCAAGCATTGTTGTGCTCTATAACCATTAACTCTCTAAACAATGAACAAGGTAACAGGAATTGTATTGATCGTCATCGGCGCGGTAATGCTGATATGGACCGGGTTTAGCTACACCAAAAAAGAAAAAGTAGTAGATGCCGGCCCCATACAGATATCTGCCGACAAGGAAAAAAATGTAAGTTGGCCACCTTATTTAGGCGGTATACTGCTAATTGGCGGTATTGTTATTGTCGCGACAGCCAAAAAATAAGGTTACAACCACCCTTGATGAATAAAGAATTTACGGTAAGTATTTTAGGCTGCGGCTGGTATGGGCTTAGCTTGGCTAAATCGCTGGCGGGTAAAGGTATATGTGTAAAAGGCTCTACCACTTCGCCAGAAAAACTGGCCGGTTTAAAGGCAGAGGGTATTAACCCGTACCTGGTAAATATTACGGCGGATACTGCATACTACGACCCTGCCTTTTTTGACTGCGATATACTCTGGATAGCCATTCCGCCTAAAAGAAAGGCCGGCGAAGCCGGTGATTACGCTAAAAAAATGGCGCGCATTATCAGCGCGGTTAAGCAGCATGGCATAAAGCAGGTGATACATATTAGTTCGACAGGTGTTTATGGCGACCACAACCAGCATGTGAATGAGTTGACACCACCTGACCCGATAACCGAATCGGGAAAGGCTTTATTAAACGTTGAAAAACTGCTGCTCGGGCAAACCACATTTACCGCTACCATCATTCGCTTTGGCGGCCTTATGGGGCCTGGCCGTAACCCGGGGCGTTTTTTTGCGGGTAAACATGGTATCCCCAATGGCAAAGCACCGGTAAATATGATTCATTTAGACGACTGCATTGGCATCAGCAATGCCATACTGGATAAACAGGCTTTTGGTTATACCTTTAACGCTTGCGCACCTTTTCACCCGGAAAAGGCCGACTTTTATACAAAAGCATCTATGGCATCGGGCCTGGAAAAGCCGCAGTTTATTGATGAATTACTGGAGTGGAAAGTAGTTGACAGTATCTATGTGGATGAGGTATTGGGGTATAGTTTTAAAACGGATAATTATCCTGTTGAAAACTAAACAGCTTCTTTATACAACCGGCCGTACAACCGCTATTTGCGTATATACTGTTCTATGGTTTCAATTTTGCCATTTTTATCAAACGCCCACACCTCATGCAGTTCTATCGATTCTGATTTATTCTGCTGGTTTTTAAAAGTCTCTTTGCCCCATATTAACACAAAGTCTGTTTTTTTATCCGTGCTGCGGGTACTCATTACAACATCTACTTTGCGTACAACAGACTTGTAGGAGTTCCTGTACCCTTTTGCGCGGGCAATAATGGTATCTCGGCCTGCACGCATTTGTATGGTCGGGAACCACATGGCCACGGTATCTGCAAGTTTGTCCTTCCATTTATCAAGCTGATTGGCTTCAAAGTCCTTCCAAAGGTCCAATATCATTTTCCCTTTTTGTGCGTCTATCGGTTCAAATTCCGCTGAGTAATTAATTTTATAGGGATAAGCCACTTCCTTTTGAACAGCGGTATTATTTGTTACCTGGGCTTTGCTGATATGGCTTACAAATAGCAGCAGGCAAAAAAGAATTGCAATTTTTAACATTGCTATATTTTTTAAGTTATGACTATCAGCCATAAAACTACAAATTTTCGCACAAAAAAAGCGGGCTGTTAACCCGCTTCCCACACTAAACATATCACACAATATTAACCTTCTTTATTTTCTATACCTTCCCTGTGTGCTTTTCTTTTATTTTTATGCGAAGCCTTAAATTCTTCGTAAGCTTTTTTCTGGTCGGCAGTAAAAACAGCACTTAGCTGCTCATCTGTACTCTGCCTTATGCTTTTGAACGCGCCACGATTTTTGTCGCCTTGCGCTTTATTAGCCTTTAGGCTGTCCATACGTGTAGCCTGAGCCAGTAAAATAGTGCTCACCTTTGCGGACTGATCTTGTGTAAGGTTCAGTTTTTCCTGCAATTTTTTGGTGATCATTTCGGCTTTTTGAGTTGGCGCCATGTGCTGCCTGTGTGCTTTAGCCATGCCTTTCATTTTTACTTTACGGGCAGTTTTTAAATCAGCGTAAGCTTTTTGCTGATCGGCATTCAATACCGCGTTCAGTTTACTATCGGTATTTTTCCGGATAACGCCGAAGGCTTGCTTTTTATCAGTGCCTGCCTTAGTTGCTTTCAGGCTATCCATACTGGCAGCCTGTGCTGCTAATATGGCGTTTACCTTTGCCGACTGATCTTGTGTAAGGTTCAGTTTTTTCGACATCATTTGGGCGCGTTGCTGCGGCGTTTTTTGCTGGCGTGTTTGCGCGCTAACTATTGTGCCTATCCCGGCCACAAAAGCTATCATCAAAATCATTTTTTTCATATTTTTATCGTTTTTTTGGAAGTATGACCTTCTCCCGGCAACATAGTTTAATAAACTATATGTTAAAAAATGTTAAGAGATAAGAAAATGCTGTAAGCTTTACCTTAAGCGGGATTAAATTTCATTTTCTTCATTTTTTATTTAGATTTAGTGTTTAGACTTTATCACTGTATAATGAAAAAAATATTTCTTCTCGCCGCTTTAATTATGCTTATGACGACCGGCAGATTGTTTGCGCAATATCCCGGTATGAGTGCTGTTTACCGGCAGATGAACCAAAGCTTCGTAAATCAGCAAATGAACATGCATATGATGATGCGTATGAACGCGATGAGCACCGGCCCCGACAATCCTAAGTATAAATTTATTGTATTAATGAAGGACAGTACTACTAAAGAGGTTAGTTCAAGAATTTTTTATGATACCACCATGCATAAAAGCTATCTTGAATTTAAGAATAAGCAAGTCGCTAAAACAGATACCAACCGTATACAAAAAATATATCCTGATCAAACTCGTCAAATCTCGAGGGTAAACTTCAATAGTGCAATAATTACCGGTATTGCAAAAGATAGCTGTTGGTTGTTCAAAGTAATTAACGGGCCAATATCCGCCTATAGTTATAAGGCCGAAAGTCCGACTTATTTCCAAAGCTGGAATATAGTAGCTATGCAAGCCACAAATAGCGGCATAGAAAAATTTGAACCCGAAAATTTAAAAAAGATAGTAGCTAATGACCCTGACGCGATAAAGCTGTTTGATAAGAAGGAATATTATAAGGCCCTGGTAAAGTATAATAAGAATGCTTTAAAGGGTAAGTAAAATAAAAAAGCCCCTTTCGGGGCTTTCTATCTTATAAATTATTTATGGCTTCCTGCTCTTTCAGCGCGTCGATGTTATTCTTGTCGCTGTAGTCGCTAGTTTGTCCGGCAAAATCTTCCAGTATACCGGCAATAGTATCCAGGTTATCTGCTACCCTTTGGTGCATATCGGGCAGGTCTTTTTCAAGTCTTTTGTCGCCGAGTTCTATATTATCTACCTCTATTTTGGCCAGTTTTTGTATAATGGCCTGCTGACTATTCTTTAAATCTTCCAGCTCATGGACTATCTTTTCCATCAGCGCAAATTTCTTTAACTTATCCATAGTAATTTCTTTTAATTATGATATATGGATATATAGGCAATAATGCTGCCAAAAATGGTTTTAAGGAGTAACTAATGCTGCACCAGCCGTGCCACGTACTTACCAATAATATCAAACTCCAAATTAACTACCGAGCCTTCGCGTACGTTATGCAGGTTGGTATGCTCAAAAGTGTAAGGTATAATAGCCACCGAAAAGCTATTGGTTTTTGAGTTAACTACTGTGAGGCTAATGCCATTTACACATATAGAGCCTTTTTCTACCGTTACATTACCCTGCGCGGCATCATACTCAAAGGTATACTCCCAGCTACCGTCAAGGGTTTTAAAAGCGGTGCAAACGGCTGTTTGATCAACATGGCCCTGAACAATGTGGCCATCCAGCCGTGCATTAAGCTGCATACAGCGTTCCAGGTTAACCGGGTCGCCTACTTTTAACCGGCCAATATTGGTTTTTTCGAGTGTTTCGGCAATGGCGGTAGCGGTATGTATGCCATCGGCAACGGCAATAACCGTGAGGCAAACCCCGTTATGCGCTACCGACTGGTCAATTTTTAACTCGGCAGCAATAGCCGATGCCACGGTAATGTGCAGGTTGCCCTGCTCCCGCTGCAGGTCAACCACCTTGCCTAAAGTTTCAATAATTCCGGTGAACATGTGGCAAAGTTAGTGATTAGTTATTATTAGTGGCGGTAGCACTTACAGTGGTAGTCTTTTATTTACTATATAATAACCAAAACAGATCGCACTGCAACTGCTACCGCCACTGCTATAAAAATCCTACCAACTACTCCCCGACCCGCCGCCGCCCGATGAGCCGCCGCTGCTGCTGGAGAAGCCTGAAGA
>JBDSIC010000040.1:0-5985 GCA_039918195.1 Mucilaginibacter sp. | reverse complement strand
ATCGCCTGGTAAAAATTCACAAAATCATTAATATTATTATGCTTTAAAGCGTCGACAAATTGCTGGGTAAATTTCTCGCACGATACATACAATACCAGCTTATCCGGTAGCGATTGTTTTATCTCGTTGCCAATGGCATGTGCCAGGTGGGTTTTGCCCAAACCTACGCCGCCATATATCATTAAGGGGTTAAATGAAGTGCCGCCCGGTTTAGCCGCTACCGCATAACCTGCCGAACGGGCCAAACGGTTACAATCGCCTTCTACAAAGTTTTCGAAGGTGTAATTACGGTTAAGCTGCGGGTCAACATTCAACTTTTTCAATCCCGGTATTACAAAAGGGTTTTTGATGTCCTTATTAATAGAGATCGGAATAGGCATCGACTGGTTCTTCGATTCAGCGCCATTCCCGTTCGACGGCATATTGGTAGTATACGGCTTGGCCGACGATTGCTCTACAACTATATTGTATTCTAAACGACCTTCGTCACCTAATTGTTTCTTGATGGTTTTGCGCAAAAGGCCCACGTAATGCTCTTCCAGCCATTCGTAAAAAAACAGGCTGGGCACTTGTATCGTTAAAACACTACCTTCCATCCTCAAAGCCTTGATCGGTTCGAACCAGGTTTTAAAACTTTGAGCCGGTATATTATCCTTTATTATCTGAAGGCAGCTGTTCCAAACGTTAGTACAAGTTTTTTCCATGTATAGATTTTCGTAAAATATTGACTTACAACCCCCAAATGAACCTTCTTACTGGGCTGCTATGGAACATCGAATATTCAAAAAAAAAGCTGATTAAAAAATAAAATTTTAACTTTTTCCAAAAATAAATATTTGCAAAATTAACGTACAATTTGCTGTAAATTCAATATAAAATCGTACACTTCGTGGCAGATATCATATTTGAATATTTTTTAATTATAACAATAACTTTTAATCAAATTTTCAATGTCTTCGGTATTCCGTTATTCATAATTGATGTTCCCGTAATACGTGCAGTACTCAACAATTGTTAAGCCATGACAGCCCCTTTGCCAAAAGAAAAAGATAACTGCCTGTAGTTGGGAACAATAAAATTTTTAATGCCGCTGCCGGATTTGGCAGTAGTATCCGGATGGCAGTGGTTCCTGTCAGTATTCGCCAAATACACCGCGTAATGTGGTGGCTATTTCCCCCAATGTGGCATATTTTTCTACTGCGCTTAATATATAAGGCATCAGGTTGTCCTTTCCTTTAGCTGCCTGCTCCAATTGCTGCAAAGCAGTTGTTACTTCGGCATTGTTACGGGTTGCCTTTAATTCGGTTATCTTTTCTATCTGCCTCGTCCGGATACTGTCGTCTACCCGGAAGACATTGCCGCCGGCCTCTTCAGATTGCATAAAGCGGTTCACACCTACAATCACCTTTTCACCGCTTTCTATCTGGTTTTGGTATTCGTAGGCCGATGCTGCAATTTCCTGCTGTATATAATCTTGCTCAATAGCCTTTACCGAGCCCCCCATGGCATCTATCTTTTCTATATATCGATAAGCCGCCGCTTCTATCTCATCAGTAAGCGCCTCTATAAAGTACGAGCCGGCCAATGGGTCAACCGTGTCGGTAACGCCGCTTTCATAAGCGATGATCTGTTGGGTGCGCAAGGCTATTTTAGCTGCCGCTTCGGTAGGTAATGACAAGGCTTCGTCGTACCCGTTGGTGTGCAGCGACTGGGTGCCGCCCAGCACTGCCGCCAGGGCCTGCCCGGTTACCCGTACTATGTTATTCATAGGCTGCTGCGCCGTTAAGGTTGAGCCGCCCGTTTGGGTATGGAAACGTAATTTCTGCGCCCCGGCATCAGTAGCGCCTAATTCTTTAGTGATATTGGCCCACATCCGCCGTGCCGCCCTGAACTTGGCTATCTCCTCGAAAAAATTATTGTGACAGTTGAAAAAGAACGACAGTCTTTTGGCAAAAACGTTAATGTCAAGCCCTTTATCAATAGCCGCTTTCAGGTAAGTTTTGCCGTTGGCGAGCGTAAAGGCCAGTTCCTGCACCGCGGTTGAGCCGGCCTCGCGTATATGGTAGCCGGATATGGATATCGTGTTCCATTTTGGCACCTCTTTGCTGCAATATTCAAACACATCGGTTATCAGCCGCATGGATGGGGTTGGCGGGTATATATAGGTACCGCGCGCGGCATACTCCTTTAATATATCGTTTTGTATAGTGCCCGATAGTTGCGAAAGATCCGCCCCCTGTTTTTTTGCTAACGCGATATACATGGCCAGCAGGATGGATGCCGTGGCATTGATGGTCATAGATGTGGTGATGTCCTTCAGTTGTATGCCGTCAAACAATATCTCGATATCTTTTAATGAATCAATGGCCACCCCTACTTTGCCCACTTCGCCTTCTGCAAGTTCATGGTCGCTGTCGTAACCTATCTGCGTTGGCAGGTCAAAAGCCACCGACAGGCCCATGGTGCCCTGCCCTAATAAATAATGGTAACGTTTGTTTGATTCTTCGGCGGTTGAAAAGCCGGCATACTGGCGCATGGTCCAGGGTTTGCCGCGGTACATGTTCTTTTGTATGCCCCGGGTATAAGGGAACTCGCCCGGCAGTTCTGCCATGCCCGAAGGTTCTGTGTATATCTCTTTTATTTCGATACCCGATGAGGTGGTAAATTTTTTATCAGCCATAACGCCTAAAATAGTAGTTCTACGTCTTTTCGCAACAGGGCTGTCCCGGTATCGTAAAAATTATCTTCTGTTTGGCTTAACAATACCAGTATCATTTTGCCCAGGTCAAGCCCGGTGGCGTTTTCGGGTAGCGCGGCTGCTGCATTATTAACTACAGTTACTGTATTATCCTTCACCCTTTTTACCACGTTCCAGGCACGCTCGCTTACATAAATCTGCTGGGTTACGTTATGCTGAAACTCGTTACGTATCTCGGTAATCATAATAGTATGCAGTTCGGCAGCCGAAAACGACGGCGCGTTTAGGCGCACCAGCATATTGGCCGGGTTAACACGTTCAATAAATAAAACGATGCGCTCGTAAGCCTGCAGTTTAAGCGGAAGGGCCTGCCCTCCCGTGTTTTTTTTTAAGTCGAGCACCTTCAACTGTTCAAAACGGTCGAGGTAAGGTTTTATTAAATAGAACAGTACGATCACCACGCCAACGCCCGGTAAAGTATACTTTAATATATCTAACAAAAACGGGGGAAATATCATAAAACAGAAATTGTTAAGGCCGGGTCATAAACAGTGCCTGGACAACAAAAATCCGTAATTTACCTTATATTTGTATATATAATTAAAAATAAGATGAGTATAGCTGTTGAAACCGCACCGGTAACATTTACAACAGGTGCCGTAAAGGAACTTTTTAAACTTAAAGATCAGCAGGAAATAGGTGAAGACTTTGGCCTGCGCGTAGGCGTTGAAGGCGGCGGCTGTTCGGGCATGAACTATATACTTGGGTTCGACCAGAAAAAGGACGGCGACCAGGAATTTATTATTGATGACATAAAGGTATACATGCACAAAGCGCATGGCCTGTACCTTGCCGGCATGCAAATAGATTTCCAGGACGGCCTTAACGCACGCGGCTTTACCTTTAATAACCCTAACGCTGCCAGCACCTGCGGTTGCGGAACTTCGTTTTCGGTATAAAAATATTAATAGCGTTGACACCCTCTTCAATTTGTAAAGAGAGGGAGGAAAAAGATTCTCTGCTTCGCAGAGAAAACAAAAAAACCCCTCTTTGCGCACCAACGACCGGGTAAGTAACCATTTGCAAATTCTTCAAGTTCTCTCCTTTGGAGAGGACCCGATAGCTATCGGATTATATGAGGCTCCCTCTACTTCAAAAAAGGGCAGTTTTCCAGGTTGCCAATCTAATTGTGATTTCAGTTGTGCATATTAAAAACAGTTGGTGCTGACAGTGTGGAAACCCACTTAAAAAGTGCCCTAATTCCTGAGATACTGTCAGCCCATACTGTATGTCATCAAGGATTACCGGCACAAAAATAATACTGCACAGCCATGCTGCATATACCCTATAGTTGGTATTTTTCATGCTGTTCCACATTAAAACAACAGGCTTACCCGGTCATCTTGTAACAAATTTCTTCCTGTTGCAAATAATGTAAAAATTATTGTCAACTTTACACTTATTAACCAAATAAGACCTCATGTATAACTATATTAAATTGCTTACCGGCACATTGCTGCTGGTTACCGCCACTGCAAACGCATTTGCCCAGCAGGGTAAACCTGTCGAAGTACAAGTAACGCCTTACAAAACCACCATGCTGGCCAACGGTAAGGATGAAACCCTTATCACCGTAAAAATAATTGACGCCAAAGGCAATGATGTGCCGGCCATAAAAAAGCAGGTTACCTATAAGGTGATTGGCGATGCCACCATTGTCAGTATAAATAATATAGCCGCAAAAGGCCTGCGCAAAACCGATACCACCTGGCAAACTGATTTGCAGGGCACGGCGCGGGTAATTTTAAAAACCGGTACTACCTTAGAGCATATCAAGTTTGAAGCGAAGGTTGACAGTCTTTACGCCGGCGCTACCGAGATACATACCGTACAGCCCGGTAAACCGCATAAGGTTACCAATGATATATATGTAGCCAAAACTACTACTGATAAAATACTGGGTGCTGATATATCCTTCCTGCCTGAACTGGAGGCCAAAGGCATAAAATTCACCGACCACGGCGTAGAGAAGGATGCCATTACTATATTAAAAGAACACGGCTTCAACTATATACGCCTGCGGATATTTAACAACCCGGCGCAGCCAAAGGGTTATTCGCCCGGCAAAGGCTTTTGCGATCTGCCGCACACCAAACAAATGGCCAAACGGGTAAAAGCCGCCGGTATGAAACTGCTGCTCGATTTTCATTACAGCGATTACTGGGCCGACCCGCAGCAGCAATACAAACCTGCCGCCTGGGCGGGTAAAGATTTCGCCGCGCTGAAGGATTCGGTACAGGCGTATACCACGATGATGATGCAGCAGCTGAAAGACCAGGGCACCACGCCCGATATGGTACAAATAGGCAACGAAATAAACCACGGTATGATTTGGCCCGACGGGCAGGTAAATAACCTTGACAGCCTTTCACAACTATTATATGCCGGCGTTAAAGGTGTAAAGGCAGTTAGCCCGTCATCACTAATTATGCTGCATGTGGCTTTGGGCGGCCAGGCGCTGGAGTCGGAGTTTTTTTATGATGCCATGCGCGACCGCAATGTGCCTTATGATATCATCGGCCTGTCGTACTACCCAAAATGGCACGGCACCCTCGCCGACCTGAAGGGTAACCTTGCCGGCCTGTCCAAAAAATACAACAAACAAATTATGGTAGCCGAATATACCCACCTGAAACGTGAGGTAAATGACCTGGCGTTCAATGTACCCGGCGGCAAGGGCATAGGCTCGTTCATTTGGGAGCCGCTAAGCACCTGGGAAGCTATTTTTGATTATACCGGCAAAGCAAATGAGTTGCTGGATGTTTACCCGGGGATAGCGGAAAAGTATGTGAAGTAGATGCCTCACCCCGGCCCTCTCCTTCGGAGAGGGTGCTGTCATCGGCTTTTGCTTTTTTTTAAAGTCCTCTCCTTTGGAGAGGATCCGATAGCTATCGGATTAGGTGAGGCTTCTTCACTGGCATCATCTTGCATCCCTCCCTGCCAGCACAGTCCGTCACAGTTGTACACAGGCTATTGATTAGATTTGCTTTTCACTCACGTGACCAATAAAACCTAAAAAAACCAATTTCTAATCAATTATTAAAGTTATGAGAAAAAGACTATTAATTTGCGGTGCATTAGCTTTGCTGATGCTTACACAGAGCTGCAAGAAAAATGAAGTTCAGGCTTCAAAAGAAGATGCGAAATCAGCCAAACTCAAAACGGCATCCTCCTTTAACCAAACAGTTACTAATTTTTTTAAACGCACCACCGGCTCGGTTGCCTTT
>JBDSIC010000039.1:0-4007 GCA_039918195.1 Mucilaginibacter sp. | reverse complement strand
CTCGCCTAATACTTTGTCAACCGGTATCGATTCGCCGGTAACAAAGCTAAAATCAATACGCGCGTTACCTTTAAGCAGGATAGAATCGGCCGGGATGATCTCGTTATGGCGGATGCGGATACGCTGCCCCGTTTGGATATTTGACAATGGCACAGGTTTCTCTACGCCGTTATCTATTACCTGTACCGCAACCGGGAAGAACGAACGGTAGTCACGCTCAAATGAAATATGGTAATAAGTTTTACGCTGAACAAATTTACCCACCAGCAAAAAGAACACCAACCCGCACAGCGTATCGGCAAAGCCCGCACCTGTATGGGTAAGTATTTCGGTCATGGTACGGATGAATAGCACAGCAATCCCGAGTGCAAGGGGGAAATCAATATTCAGTACTTTATTGCGCAGGTTTGTAAATGCCGATGTAAAATATTCGGCACCGCTATAAAAAACTACCGGTAACGCGAACAGGATATTGAGCCAGCCAAACACGTCTTTAAATGCACCTTCGTTTACCGACAGGCCCAGGTACTCGGGAAAACTGAACAGCATCACATTGCCAAAGCAAAAACCGGCGACAGCTATTTTTTTAACAAGATCATCCTTTTGGCCTGTTACCTGCTTTTTTACAATATCCTGCAGGCTTATCAATGGTTCATAGCCAATGTCATATAATAACTCAACCACCTGGCGCAGGCTGATCTTGCTGCTTGTAAAGCGTATGTTTATTTGCTTTTTTAAAAAATCTATCCTGCTGTAATATATGGCCGGGTTTATCCTGTTCAACTGTTCGAGCAGCCAGATACACGAACTGCAATGTATGTGCGGAAGATAAAATGTAGCAATGGTTATTCGCCCGTCGGTATAATCAACCAGTTCGCTGATGATGGTTGGTTCATCCAGATATTCAAACCGCTTATCTAAACGGGCACGGCTGGTGCCGGGATGTTCGTTAAAATTATAGTAACTGCATAAACCGCTTTGCGACAATACCTGGTAAACGCCCCTGCAGCCGGCGCAGCAAAATGCTTTTTCTTCCAGTTGGTAGTGCTTGCCTATGCATTCATCACCGCAATGGTAACAAGTTGTATTGGTGATGGTTGCTGCACTCATTATGTATGCTTTGATTTTTACAAAAATGAATATTGCAGTACAGGTATGTAATGATACAGGTTATGCTAAAAAGTGACGGATATCACAAATAGAATTATTCACGCTCAAAAAGCCATTTAAATGGCTTCACATTTTCTTTAGGTTTAAGGCCGTGCTGCTTTATGCTTTTTTCTATGATCAATGCAACCGCTTCTTCAATATCATCCGTCACTAAAAATAGCCGGGCATCCTCGTTACTTATGGTAGCGGTCAATTCCATTTTTTCGATATGCTCAAGCAAATCTTTATGGTACTCCTTTCCGAAAATAATAACCGGAAAATTTTTTATCATGTGGGTTTGTATCAATGTCAGCGCTTCAAAGTATTCATCCATAGTACCATATCCACCGGGCATCACCACAAAAGCAAACGAATACTTTACCAGTAGTACCTTACGCACAAAAAAATGCTTCAAATAGATCCACCTGTCCAGGTATGGATTAGGGTCCTGCTCCACCGGGAGTTGAATATTACATCCTACCGAACGCCCGTTAACATCCTTTGCACCCCGGTTTGCAGCTTCCATTAAACCAGGCCCGCCGCCGGTTATTATTGTAAAACCCAACCGGGCAAAAGCAGCGGCCGCTTTGCGCGTCAATTCATAGTAAGGGTGGTCTTCTTTAAATCGTGCCGAACCAAAAATGGTAATACAAGGGCCGATAAAATGCAGCGCGCGAAAGCCTGTGATCAATTCGATCATGGTATTGAAAGCGAATTTAAATTCTTTCCAGCGCGAATGCGGGCCATCAAGAAACACGATCTCTGAATTGTCCATTTTCATTGTTATGTAAGTAGGAGTTGCAGCAAAGGTGGGTACGATATGCCTGTTAATAAGTGACCTTGCTCATTATTTAAGGTGATACCCGGCAATCCTGTTTATAAATGTGCTCAAGGTAAATTAATTGCTTGATGCCATGTTATTTAGTAATAACTATATTCTATGTGAGGAAAAGACTTGCAATTGATTTTTAATAAAAAAAAGTGGTGCGTATTCGGTGAGTAAGAATTTATATCCACATAACATATTGGATTTCAATGCAGTATTAGGATGTTACATCATAACTCTCCGCAAGCATTAAAAACAAAAAGCCCTGCACAAATTGTACGTGGCTTTTTGTTGTGATTTTTTAGGTAGCCGTTTAAATCAAATTCCAACTATGTACCATAAGCAGAGTGTATACCTTCCTTCAATAATTTAAATTGCTCATCAGTTACGGGCATTTCCCGCTTTAACTCTTTTAGCTTTTTAGATACGTAGTCGCTTCGCAAATGGTAATATAGCTTGTCGTATTTTGAAATTATTAATGCCAGGCTTTCAAGCGTAATATTGTAAGATATATATAGCTGCTGTAGCTCTTCCCTTGCACTGATAGCATCCCTTAAAACCTGCTGAAGATCCGGCGCTGTTCCGGCCGTTTCAACTTCAGTTTTAATTTTTAGCCCTTCTTTTGCAAAAAGCAATTCCTCCAGTTGCTGTAACGCCTCCAATAAATGTTCGTGCTTGCTTTTACTTATGCCCTGCATTTATTTTATTTTATTTACCGTATCTTAAGGTGTAAACGGGTATAGCAACAGTTAACCCCAGCAAACCCTTATCAGAGAAATGCACGTTTTTGTTAAGCCGGCTGCCAACATCAACTACTTCGTAATTCAGGCCCAGGTTTGCAATAGTTTTATACTGATCATTCTTTTTGCGCCTTACCGGAATATTAAACCCAAAGCCAAGGTCGGTTGAACGCAGTGCCTGTGTTAACCGGGTTTTACCAAAAACATTTAGCCCGAAGATGTATTTGCCCTCGCTGTTGATCAAAAAGGTTAAACTATAATTAACGTTAGCCGAATTTGCTACAATAAACGCCCCTTCTTTAGCTGAAGTTTCTTCACTGGTTACTTCCAGTTCCTGCGTGCTGTTTGCCTCGGTAATCTTATCGTATGATTTTATGCGCACGGTTTGCAGCGAGGCATAGTTGTTATCGCGCTGCATATATTCAAAACCGGCATTACCCGAGAAATTAAGCCATGACAACGCATGCTTAAAAGGTGCCAGGTAAAAGCCAAAGTTTACCTGCCCGAACAGGTTATGATAGTCTTTACGGGATAGCTGCCTTTCAACGCTAACCGTATTATCATTACGATAAAATAAATTGCTCGAAAAATTGTAGCCACCCTTTGCGTTTATCCAGCCCCAAAACATCTGGTCGGCGCTAACATAGCTGTTGCTTGATAATTTGGCATACTCGCTGTAGCGGCTATCCCTATCAATAAATACAGTATATGACAGTGCCGCAGTTGCACTGGGAGCCCACTTTCCTCTTTCAAGAATCGGCACAAAATCGTTATTGGAGGTAACGGCGGCATCCAAAAACAGTACAGACATGTTGCGCTGGTAAAGCGGTACCGAGCCTTTTATGGTTGGCCTTTTTGAAAAATCAATTAAAATACCCGCTTGCGGGGCAGTACCGTGCAGGGAAAAGACATTGGCAGATATTTGCTCAAAATCAGTGTTTTTGTACAGGCTATCCCTGCCCATTGTGCTGCTAAGGCTATCTTGGAAGGCCGCTTCCCGGGCTTTTACAGATGAAGAAAGAATTAATAAACCGCCTAACAGGCTTAAAGTAAAAGTTTTCATTTTTTTTGTTTTGTGTTAATGTCGTTTAGTTATAATTTATACCTGCTTTGTTATCATATTTCTCATAATCGGAATTATTGCTGAGGTATTCGGGCACCATTTGCTTCATCTTTTTCACTACGGCGGCATCATCGTCCTTATGTGCGAGGGTAAGCAGTTCCTCTATATCGTCTACCACATCCCGGTAATCGTAGGTGCGCACACTTGCTATCTTTATTTTTTCGTGATG
>JBDSIC010000038.1:0-5438 GCA_039918195.1 Mucilaginibacter sp. | reverse complement strand
CACCCGGCAAGCTGGCTTGGATACCGCCTGCGGGACAAATGTACTCCAGCAATATCTGGGCGCCCGAACTGCACTACCTTGATGGTAAATGGTATGTATATTTTGCCGGCGATAACGGTAATGACGGTAACCACCGTATGCATGTGCTTGAAAATGCGTCGGACGATCCTACCAAGGGCACCTGGACCTACAAAGGTAAAATTGGCGACGACAGTAATATATGGGCTATTGACGGTAGCGTATTTGAGCATGGCGGCAAAAGGTATTTTATGTGGTCGGGGTGGAAGTTCCAGAATGGGTCGCAATCGGGTATACAGCAAATATATATTGCAGAAATGTCAAACCCGTGGACGATAACCGGGGCGAGGTATATGATATCAGAGCCAACCTACGACTGGGAAATGGTGGGTTTGGTTAACGAAGGCCCCGAAATACTGAAAAATGCAGCGGGAGATGTATTTCTTGTCTATTCAGCTTCGGGCTGCTGGACGGATGAGTACAAACTGGGTATGATGAAACTGACCGGTACCGACCCATTGGTGCAGGCTAACTGGACAAAGTATTCAACCCCTGTATTCCAAAAAAATATTGCCAATTCGGTTTACTCGCCGGGGCATAACAGTTTTTTTAAATCGCCGGATGGTACCGAGGATTGGATAATTTACCATGCCAATAACGCTGCGGGATTGGGTTGTGGTGGTTCAAGGAGTACACGGATGCAAAAGTTTACCTGGAACGAAGACGGTACACCTAACTTCGGCGTGCCAAAATCGCTTTCCGAATCGCTGCCCGCGCCGTCGGGTGAAGGATTGTAACAAAAGAAAGCCTCTCAATAGAAGAGCTTTCCTTTTTCTATTATGTAATCTCAAATTTCAAACTCAATTTTAAACTCGGTGCCTTTACCTTCTGCGCTTTGGATGCTTACTTTGCCGCCAAGTGTTTCAACCTGTGTTTTTACCATAAATAGCCCCATACCTTTGCCTTCTATATTGGTATGAAACCGCTTGTATAAGCCGAACACCTCTTCGCCGCTTTTTAACAGATCGATACCCAGGCCATTGTCCTTAAAAATAAGTTCTAAGTTATTATTTTTGAGGTGGCTGGTAATTTCAATAACGGAGTGGACATTTTGCCGGCGGTATTTTACACTGTTCGAAATAAGGTTATAAAAAATACTGTACAGGTAAGGCTTTAAGGTTAAAAGCTCGTTAACCGCCGAAAAATCATATTTTACTTCTGTGTCGCATTTATCTATCAGGCTTTTAATGCTGATCTTAATATCGTCAACCAGTTCCGAGAAATGCACTGTTTCCTTGGTCTCATTAATTTCGCCCTTTACCTGTAAAATATGGTTAAGGTCTTTTACCACCTCATCCAGTTTCATTATTGATTTGTTGATGCCCCTGTTTAGTATTTCCTTGTCCCCGGCATCCAAATCGGGGTCGTTTAACGCGCTCAACGCGCCAAGTATATTTGCCACGGGCGCACGCAGGTTATGGGATATGATATAGGCAAATTGTTCAAGGTCACTGTTGCGCAGCATCAGGTCGGTAACAATTTTTGCGCGTTCTATTTCGGCTTTTTTACGCGCTGTAATATTGTGAGCATGGCAGGCGGCGCCAATTATTTCGTCGCCCTTAAAAATGGGGGCGTATGAAATGTCTGACCATAGTTCTACCGGCTGGGCAGTGTACTCAGCTTCAATAAAGCTTTCGCCTGCAAATGCCCGTTCATAAAGGTGCTTATACCTTTCTGATTGCTCCGGTGAAAATCCGGGCGAAAAAATGGATTCGCCTTTTTCAATATCTTTGCCCGACATCAGCCGGATCATATTGTCGAACGGCTTATTGGAGGTGATCAGGTTAAAGTCCCTGTCAACACTCCACATCAGGTCGTCGGTATTATTTATCAGGGCGTTTAGGTTGTTCTTATCAAATTCCCGTTGCTGCTCTGTTATTTTCTTTTCAGAAATATCCCTGAAGTTTGATACGAGTGCACGTATATCAGGCTCATGCAGCAGGTTGGTAATCGTACCTTCACACCATACCCAGCTGTCGTTTTTGTGCCGCATGCGCTGTTGTAAATAAAACGATTTGCCCCGGCTTTGAGCAATTGCCTGCATTTTGTCGGCACTTAAAATATCATCCGGGTGTATAAACTCAAACGACGACCTGTTAAGTATTTCTTCGGAACTGTAGCCAAGCACTTTTTTTATTGATGGGCTGCCATATAACACAATTCCTTCGCGGGTTGAAAGTGTTTGCATGTCGGTACTTTTTTCTATCAGTGTACGAAAGCGCTTTTCATTTTTAATAACCAGTTCTTCTGATGCCTTTTGTTTCTTTTCATTTTCAAACAACTCAACGCCAAAAGAGATATCCCCGGTTACATTCACCAACAGTTCGATCTCCTCTTTTTCAAAAAAATTAAGGTCGGCCGAATACAAATTAAAAGTGCCGATAATTGTTCCTGAATTTTTTATCGGCAGCAGCATTACCGAACGGATACCGTAAAGTCTTGAAAAAGGTTTCCATAATTCAAGCTCATTACAGCTCAATATATCGTTGCAGATATAATAAGAACCGGTTTGTATGGTATGTGCCTGGGGGCCGTTGGCCTGTACTATTGCGTTTTCAAATAACCGCACAGCTTCATCAGGTACACCGCTTTGGTTAACAAGGCTGATATTCTTGTAATCGTTTTCAAACAGCCCTATCCATGCCATTTTAAACTTGCCGAACTCAAGTGCCACGCGGCATGATTCATCAAAAAGGCTTGCCTGGTTTTTTACATACAGAATAGTTTGGTTTATCTGGCTGATAAAATTATAAAGGCGATTGGTTTTAGTTAATTTTTCTTCGGCCATTTTACGGTCTGTAATGTCTGCCGTGTACATCATCAGGCCGCCAATGCTATTATCAGCGGTATACCAGGGGCGTACATCCCATGTTATCCACTGTGCTGTGCCGTCTAAGCGTTCAAATAATGCTTCATCGCGTGTATTTATGGTGCCTTGCAAGCAATCACTGTGAATTCTTTTCCATTCCTCGCCAATTTCCGGGAAAACATCGTAATGTGATAGCCCAATAATATCCCGGTCGGCGAGGCCGTAGTCTGCCAGCCACTTTTTTGAAGCAGCAAGGTACACCATCTTTGTGTCAAATATGGCAATGGCTTGTGCAGACTGTTCAATAAATATATTACTATCCATTAGGCGTATGGCTTTATGCAAGCTACGATTAAATATCAGTAATAAATTTAATGCTATACGGTATATTACTGATCACAAACTATAATGTTGATTATCTTCTGAAATGAATTTTACTCCCAAAAGGGGGAGCCGGCCAATACTTATCCTGCATATATTTACACGTTAACTTAGCTGGCCATGAGGAAATTAGTTTTAAGCGTTGTGTTATTATTACTGTGTAACCATACCAACGCACAAATTGTTTACCCCGGTACCAATTTGCCGGCCGATTCGCCCCGCCTATTTGCCGAAGGTATAATTACAGACGGCCTTAATAACCGCGATCTCGCCATTTCGCCGGCAGGTGATGAGCTATTTTTTACCCTGCAGCAGTCCAGGCTTTCCAGTACCATCATTATGCTTAAAAAAACAAATGGCAGTTGGGGCAATCCGCAGGTAGCACCGTTCTCGGGCCGCTACCGCGATTTGGAGGCTGCGTTCTCGCCCGATGGGCAAACGGTATTCTTCGCATCAGACAGGCCGGTTAACAACAGCGCGAAGAAGGATTTTGATTTATGGAAGGTTGGCCGGCTTGCCAGCGGAGAATGGGGCCAACCCGTGCATTTGGGTGCTGAGGTAAATACCGCCAAAAATGAATTTTACCCAAGCGTGGCCAAAAACGGCAGCCTGTATTTTACGGTGGAGGCGGCGTATGGCAAGGGTAAAGAAGATATTGTGGTTTGCACGGCCAAGCCTAACGGCTACAATGCGCCTGTAAGCCTGCCCGAAGCCATTAATAGCACAAACTACGAGTTTAACGCGTTTGTTGACCCTGATGAGCAATATATCCTGTTCACCGGTTATGGCCGGGCGGATGATATGGGCGGCGGAGACCTGTACATTAGCCGTAAGGATAAAGCCGGCAACTGGCAGCCGGCAAAACACCTGCCTGTAAATTCGGCAGCCATTGACTATTGCCCGTTTGTTACCCCTGATAAGCAATACCTGGTATTCACCAGTGCCCGAATAAACAAGCAAATAGCCGATAACTCAACCAAAACCTACGAAGTGCTTAAACGCCTGTTAAGCGGCGCGGGTAATGGTTCGGACGATCTGTATTGGGTAAACTTTAATAAAGATTGGTAATACGGGCCTGGCTTAAGGCTATTTGTTTTTCTCAGCCGAATTAACACGGGTTTTATCGGTAATGCTATTTATGATCTTGTCCAGTTCATTTGCCGAGGCTAATATGTACTCCAGTATTTTTTCGTTTTCGTCATCGCCGGCTGCAACCTTAACCAGTTGGATGAGGCCCATAATACGGGATAGCGGGGCCCGTACGGTATGCGATTGCATCCACGATATTTCTACCAGCCTTTTATTATGATCTTCAACAGCCTTAATATATTTCAAACGTTCTGTAATATCATTCGCTGTAATTACCCTTGCCGGGTTGCCCTTGTAATTAATAGGATTACTTTGAATATCTACATTAACGATCTCCCCATTCTTTTTTTTATGCCTGATGGTACCCAGACGGGTTGCCGGCTTCTTTATATCAAGGTTAGCCAAAGCTTCTTCAAGTATCGGCATATCTTCTACCGGCCTGATGTCTCTTATCGTCATGGCTAAAAACTCTTTGCGTGTATAGCCATATTTCTTTATCGCGGCTACATTTACATCCAAAAAACGTAATGACTGAACATCAAAAACCCACATAGGCAAGGGGCTTAGCTGGAATAATTCGCTGTATTTCTTTTCAGATTCTTCCAGCGCCAATGTTATTCTCTTCCGCTCGGTAATGTCTTTAAAATAAACAGATAAGCCATTGTCAGAAGGGTAGGCGCTTATTTCGTACCATTTGCCCAGCGGGGCGTAGTGGTCTTCAAAATGAACAGCCTGGTTAGTATCAACAGCCTCGTGGTATTTTTTATACGATGTAGAATTAACAGAATCTGCAAATACTTCCCATAAATTATGGTTAACCACTTCCTCCTTTAAGCGGTATAAAACTTTTTCGGCGGTTTTATTCCAATAGGTAACCGTCCAGTTTTTATCAGTTGCAAAAAAAGCGTCACCAATGCTTTCCAGTATAATGTTTCTTTCTTCCAGTAATTTTTTGGCGGCTATCTCAGCTGTCTTCCTGCTGTCGATATCCTGCACGCTGCCATACACCCTCGCGCATTTGCCGTCAACAAATTCAGCTTCGCCAATTACACGTATCCATTTTTCATTTCCTTTGGCGGTA
>JBDSIC010000037.1:0-6424 GCA_039918195.1 Mucilaginibacter sp. | reverse complement strand
CTGCCTTTGGCAGCTGCTGTAAAAACTATAATCAGCACATTATTTTCAATAGTTAATACCGGTTTGGCATTGTCTGTTATTACCTGCCTTTCTTTATTAAATGTAGTATCGTATGACAGGCCCTTTTCATAGTACTGGGCATCATAGTCATCTGCCGGCTGGTTAAACATAGCTATTACCATAGCTATTATAAACAGCATAAAAATGCTCATGCCTATTATCAATCCTTTTCCCCAGTTCATATTCATTTATTTAATAACTGCTATCCCGAAATCTAAAATCTTCATATTCGCATATTAGTTAACCGGGCCTATAAACGTTGTATTAATTGTGCCCAGCACGTTTTGCTGCTGCATAACTTTTAGTTCAATATCTGTTTTGGTTTTATGTATATGGCCGGCAGGTATAAGCAGGAAGAAAACTATTTTTACCGTGCCTTCCTTTTCCAATATCCCGGGCGCCTGTATGTATTTTATTTTAATAGCCGGATCATCAGTAACCAGCTGTATTTTTTGGCTGATGTTTGATTTATTGTTTATCTCGGCATTGTACAGGTTACTGATATAGCCACCCGGCTGCTCCTGGTAAAGCATCCCTGCCGACCGCAGTACCGTAACATCAATTACACTACGCTGCAGTACAAAATAGCTGAGCACACTAAGCAGAACTACTATTATACTGCTATAGGCTATCATCCGGGTATTAAAGGCCGGCTTTTTATTTTCCCGTATCATCTCTTCCGAGTAAAAGCCGATGAGATCTTTGGGCATGTGTATCTTTTCCATCACTTGGTTGCAGGCATCAATACACATGGTGCAGTTAACACATTCCAGCTGGGTACCGTTACGAATATCAATGCCCGTTGGGCATACATCCACACACAGCCCGCAATCAACACAATCACCTTTGGTACGTTCTTCCTTGCGGGATAATTTACCACGGGGCTCGCCCCTTAAAAAGTTATAGGCTACAACCAGCGTATGTTTATCCATCAGTACACCCTGCAAACGGCCATACGGGCAAATTACTGTGCACACCAGCTCGCGTACCTGGCTGTAAACCAAATAAAAAACACCTGTAAATACCCAAATACTAATAAAACCCGACCAATGAAGGTTAACAGGCTCGGTCATTATTTTCAATAGGTTTTCGCTGCCGGTTATATAGGCCAAAAAGGTGTTTGCTATCAAAAAAGAAAGAATCAAAAATATCACATGCTTGGATACTTTCTTACTGATCTTTTCATTGGTCCATTCCCCTTCATCCAGTTTACGGCGTTTTTTTGCATCGCCCTCTATCCATATCTCTATTTTGCGGAAAAACATTTCCATAAAAATTGTTTGCGGGCATATCCACCCGCAAAAAATACGGCCGAAAGCTATGGTGAACAATATGATACAAACCATACCCACCAGCATAACCAGCACAAACAAAAACGAATCCTGCGGCCAAAAAACCTGCCCGAGTATTACAAACCTGCGTTCAATAAAATTCAGCAGCAAAAAAGGATTGCCGTTAATGCGGATAAACGGGCCCGCAAAAAACAGCACCAGGTACACATAACTCAGCCAGTTGCGGTAATTGTACAACCTACCCTTGCGTATAGCCGGGTATATCCATTTACGGCCACCATCGGCCCTTGTATTTGGCTGCGCTATTATGGTTGTGCTAAGCATGGGTTTTATTTTTTGATAAGCATAGCGGTTTTTTCAGCCGCGTCATCGCCATCTTCCTTTTCGCCCTGTGCTTCTTTAGCATTTGGAGGGTTGCTGCCCCGCAACGATTTAATATAACTTGCCACATCAGCTATCTGCTTAGGCGATAACTGTTTTTCCCAGGTAGGCATACCCTTGGCCTGTACGCCGTATTTGATGGTTTTAAACACATCAGTTATTTTACCGCCATGCAGCCAGTAATCATCGGTAAGGTTAGGCCCAACTACACCCTGCCCCTTATCACCGTGGCATGGCGAACAGCTTTGCCCGTAGATAGCAAGGCCCGAAGTAAGTACCGCCGGATCGCCGGATAGCTTAACGCTATTTTCGTCAACACGGTCGGCGGATTTTGCCAGGAAAGCCTCTTTCTCTTTATTGGCTACGGTCATTTCGTTAGCATATTCCTGGTATTGCAGTGGAGCCAGGTTAAACACATGGTATATTAACAGGTAAGCTACCGCAAAAACAATGGTGGTATAAAACAGGCCCATAAACCAGCCCGGTGTGGGGTTATCCAGTTCCTGTATGCCATCATAATCATGTTCAATGATCAGCGATCTTTCTTCGGACAATGGTTTTAAGGATAGCAATTTTTCAACCATTGTAACCTTCGGTTTTACAGGTTCCGCTGCTTTTTTGAATGCCTTTTCAGCAATTTCAGCCATTTCATCCGCAGTAACCGGTGCAAGTATACGGCTAAGTACTTTAAAGGTGTGCAGCAACATCAGCATGGCTATCAACAGCATAAGCAATACCGCTACAATTGCACCAAAGCCAATGTAATTTTTTATGTCATCCGGTATCATTGTCCCCTCTTCGGCAAACACCGGCTGCGCAATTAATACAATAAATAATAAAAAAACTGATCGTAACGCTTTCATAATTGTTTATTTTCCGGGTTATAATTTTCATCAGCCAAAGGCAAGTCGCTCATATAGCTGGTATAGTTTGCTTTTAAGCGGATAAGCAGAAAAGTTACCACAATAAAAAACACCATGAATACGCCAAGAGATATGATCAGGTAGACCTGGTCGCCGTTTATATCACTAATAAATTGTTTAAACATATCCTTAATTATTATTGACGGTTTTACTTGCCTTTATATCAGTACCCAGTCGTTGCAGATAGGCGATAATCGCTATTATCTCTTTATCACTGGCCACTTTGATTTTATCCTTTGATAATCCTTCGGCTATTTCATTCGCTTGTTTACTTAGGTCGTGGTTAGCTATTTTATCATACCCTGCCGCATAAGGCACACCCAAACTGCGCATGGCATTTATTTTGGCAGCAGTGGTGGTGGTATCCAGCTTTTGGTCTATCAGCCAATCGTAAGCCGGCATAATGCTGCCGGGCGACATTAACCTCGGGTCCATCAGGTGATTATATTGCCACGAGTGGCCGTACTTGCCGCCTTCGCGTGCCAGGTCGGGCCCGGTACGTTTTGAGCCCCACAGGAACGGGTGGTCGTAAACAAATTCCCCGGCCTTGCTGTACTCGCCATACCGTTCGGTCTCTGACCTAAACGGGCGTACTGTTTGCGAGTGGCAGTTAACGCAACCTTCGCGTATATAAATATCGCGCCCCTGTAACTCTAACGGCGTATAAGGTTTTACACTGGCAATAGTGGGTATGTTTGACGATATGGTCAGCGTTGGCATGATCTCGATAACACTGCCTATTAAAATTACAATGAGTGACAGTATCATCAGCTGTATGGGCCTGCGCTCCAGCTTGCGGTGCCATTTTTCCTGCTGATGTTCAGGCTGCAGCGGTGCCAAAGGCATAGCTTCGGCAGCTTCATTGCTTACCAGTTTGCCCTGCAGCATGGTGCGCAACAGGTTATACGCCATTACAATTACACCCAGCAGGTACATTGCCCCACCTATTGAGCGCATGACATACATGGGAATAATACGCAGGGTAGTTTCTAAAAAGCTGGGATACTTGAGCATACCTTCGGCGGTAAACTCCTTTAGCATAAGGCCCTGGGTAAAACCGGCCCAATACAGCGGGACCGCGTAAAATAGGATACCTAACGTACCTATCCAGAAATGGAAAGAGGCCAGTTTTTTAGAGTAAAGCTCTGTTTTATAAATCCGCGGTATCAGCCAGTACAGTACGGCAAAGGTTAAAAACCCATTCCACCCTAATGCGCCTACGTGTACGTGGGCTATTATCCAATCGGTAAAGTGGCCTATAGCATTCACCTGTTTTAATGATAGCAGCGGACCTTCGAAAGTGGCCATGCCATAGGCGGTTAACGCTACCACCATAAACTTTAGCACCACGTCATCACGTACCTTATCCCAGGCACCGCGCAACGTAAGCAGGCCGTTGATCATGCCTCCCCAGCTTGGCGCTATCAGCATAATGGAGAAAGCTACACCCAATGACTGTGCCCAGCCCGGCAGCGTGGTGTATAATAAGTGGTGCGGGCCGGCCCATATGTAAATAAATATTAGTGCCCAAAAGTGAAGTATGCTCAGTTTATACGAGTAGATGGGCCTGTTGGCCATTTTAGGCAAAAAGTAATACATCATGCCCAGGTATGGCGTCGTCAGGAAAAAGGCTACTGCGTTGTGTCCGTACCACCATTGCACCAGCGCGTCCTGCACGCCGGCATATAAGTAATAACTTTTAAAGGAAGATACAGGCAACTCAAATGAATTAACAATATGCAATACTGCTATGGTAACAAAAGTGGCAATGTAAAACCAAATGGCCACATACAAATGCCGCTCGCGGCGTTTAATAATGGTACCGAACATATTGATGCCGAACACCACCCATATCAACGTAATAGCAATATCAATGGGCCATTCCAATTCGGCATATTCGTGCGAGGTGGTTAAACCCAGCGGCAGGGTAATAACAGCCGAAACAATGATAAGCTGCCAGCCCCAAAAATGTATCTTGCTAAGTACATCGCTAAACATACGCGCTTTAAGCAGGCGTTGTAACGAGTAATATACCCCCATAAAAATGGCGTTACCAACAAATGCAAATATCACAGCGTTTGTATGCAAAGGGCGAATACGGCCATAGGTGGTATATTGATTACCCATGTTGGCCGCGGGATGGTATAGCTGTATAGCTACCAAAAGGCCCACCGTCATGCCGATGATGCCCCAAATTACAGTAGCTATACCGAAGTCGCGTACTATTTTGTTATCGTAGTAAAATTTTTCGGACTGCATAAATAGTGTTTTATATTACCTGTTAATGATGATGTAAAATTATCGCCGGAGCGCGAGTGGCGGTATGATGACAGTTATTTAAAAGTATGATATGTATCACTTTTGGATATCGTTAACTTTTTCGTCATCCAGTAATATCCGTACTGACGGGGTGTAGAGGTCGTCGTGCTGGCCGTTGCGCTGCGCCCAAAAAAAAGCTGCCAAAAATATCAATGCCAGCAAAACGCTGCACCCTATTAGAAAGTAAATGATGCTCATAATAAATTCCTTCTTTTAGCTGCCACACGCGTGGCAATACTGGTAAACGAAATAATAGTTGCCGTACTTAGCGGCATTAATATGGCGGCAGTTAAGGGTGATAAGTTACCCGTTACGGCATAACTTAAACCTACCAGGTTATAAGTAAGGGATATGAGGAATGACAGGTGAATAATTTTCACTGTATCTTTTGAGAATTTTAAAAACGCCGGGAGTTTACTGAAAGACCTTCCATCTAAAATGGCATCACTTCCGGGCGAAAAGTTATTAACATCATCAGTAACCGCTACGCCAAGATCGCTTTGCTTTAATGCACCCGAATCATTCAGCCCGTCGCCCATCATCATTACTTTACTGCCGGCTAATTGCAGCAGCTTAATAAAATCCATTTTTTGCTGCGGCGATTTTTTAAAATACATATGTGCCCCATCTTTAAAATAAGGCAGCAAATCTTTGCGCTCGTGATCGCTATCGCCCGATAAGAGATAGGCATTGTACCCTTTACCTAAAGATGTTACTTCGGTAAGGCCATCGCGGTACTGATGCTTAAAGCTGAAATACCCCAGGTACACAGCATCTATCATCAGGTGCACTGTAGTGCTGGTGCTTATATCCTCATTATTCCCTAAAACAAAACTTCCGCTTCCTATACGAATAAGGTGACCGCCTATTACTGATGATATCCCTTTGCCAACAGATTCGTGGTAAGAAGATACTTGCACCGGCTTTTGAGCGCCAAGGTAATCGCATATCTGCCTGCTTAAAGGGTGGCCGGAATTAGTGCAAACATTGTAAATGAGCTTCTTTTCAACTTCATCCAGTTCGGCATGCATAATTGTTCCGCTTTTGCCGCCGGTGGTAATGGTGCCTGTTTTATCAAGTACCACCGTGTTAATACGCGCGAGTTGTTCAACTACGCCTGTATTTTTAAGGTAGAAATGGTTATGGTCAAATATTCCCAATGCAGCCGACATGGTGAAAGGCGTGCTTAACGCCAACGCGCATGGGCAGGCCACTATAAGCACCGCGGTAAATGCGGAGAGCCCCCGCTGCCAGTCGGTAGACAGCCAGAATAGCAATGAGGCAAATGCAACGGACAGCAGTACCATGGTGAAATATTTGCTTACCTTATCATTAAACGTACGCATCCTGTTATCCTGATTGCGTGTAAAGGCCTCATTGTTCCATAACTGGGTGAGGTAGCTTTGCGATCCCGGTTTTATAACTTCCAGCTCGATCGCCTCGCCGGTT
>JBDSIC010000036.1:0-2875 GCA_039918195.1 Mucilaginibacter sp. | reverse complement strand
CCTACTGCTTTCAATTACCGGGTATGCTCACGGCCAAAGCGTAACTTTTAGCGACCTTACCAACCTTGCCCATTTAAACAACAACGAGGCATATGATTACTTAACCCAGGGGCGGGCCTTCAGGCGTGATTATAACATGAAGAATGTTACCGGTATGCAAATGGAAGGCTATAAGCGCACCGGTGCCGATTTTAAATGGGAAACCGTAATGGTGGGTGATGGTACCAAATTAGATAATGGCGCATTATTACGCAATGTTTATTATACATCAAACAATAAGCAGCATATTTTGGGTTTAGTTACACAAGCCACCAAAGCTGGCATGAAACTTAGTTTTAAAGGGCTTGATGCCGATAAAAATATCTTCATTTTTGACAACGAACTCTATAACGTATCTATTAACCTGAACATTTATAATGGCGCAGGCTCTGTAACCATCAAGCAAAAAGATGTTGCCGGTATAGAATACTAACCTTTAAGCTTTACTTCGCGTCGTTTATCTCTATCCAATAACCATCCGGGTCCTGGAAATATATTTGGTGTACGCCGTCGCCGCGTATTTGAGGTTTTTTCTCGCCGGCGGCACTGTCGTATTTAATATTGTATTTATCCAAATGTTTCATGTAACCGTCAAGCGATGGTACTGCAAACGACATATGCACATTACGGAAATGCGTAGCGCCACTGCAATCGCCCTTTATTAAATGCAGTTCGGTTTTAGGGCCGGTTTTTAACCATTGAATAGAAGCATTGTTAAAAGGGCTGTTCATCCTCTCCAGCAAAATTACTTCGCTGTAAAATTTAACACTCGCGTCAAGGTCTTTTACACACAGCGCCTGGTGGTTGGCCTGCGGTTTTATATCAGTAGCTTGCGAAAAGCTTTTGTAGGGAATCCCCAATGCCAAAAGGCAAATGATCAGTTTAATGGTGCGGTTCATCTCGGTAAAATTATTATTCAAGTATAGCTTTTAATTCTCTAATATAATCTTCATTGTCCTGTATATTATCATGCCCTTGCCCGTTAAGTATAATAAGCCTGTCGCCCCGCTTAAAGTGCTTTTTTAGTTTTAATGATGCTTCATAATTTATCACCCGGTCATCGTCACCATGAAAAATAATTACAGGCGCTTTTACACCCCGGATATATTTATAGGTAGTAAAGCGATACTTGCAAAAAAAATGGGGTAAAAAAGGGTAACGCTGATCGATCATGTCGGCAATGCTGTAGTAGGGTGCAAGCAATACCAATTTGCGGGGATGCTTTTGTGATGCAAGCCAGGCAGCCGGACCGGTACCGATAGAGTGCGCCATAATAATGATATTATTTTCGCTGTACCCTGCTTTAACCGTATCATAAGCAGTTTGTATTGCATCCAGCATTTCTTTTTCATTGGTAAGCTGCCCGGTGCTTTTGCCATAACCGGGGTAGTCTAATATAAACATGTCGTAGTTTAAAGAGGTATATGCCGGGGCAATACCGCCCCATGTATCCAGTTCGCTGCCATTGCCGTGCAGGTAAAAAATCAGCCCTTTGGGTTTATCGGCTTTAAATAATAAACCGCTTAGGGTGCCGGTGCTGGTTTTAATGGTGTATTCTTTAAACGGATACGGAAAATCAAACCGGTAATCACCCGTCAACTTTTCAGCCGGAAATATTATCCTATCCTGCGCAAAATAAAAATAGGCGCATACAACCATATAAATAGCCATTGTCAGGCCCAGCAACCATAGTAATACCTTAAAGATTAATCTCATACTGCGGTTAATTCCTCGTATGCCGCTGCCAGGCTGCGTTGAATACCATCGCCTTGCCAGTCGGTAACGCCGGGTATAGCTGTTGCCGATAATATTTCTTCTTTAGTTTTGCCGGTTTTAATGCCGCCCTCAACAAAGGCTATTAGCCTTTCCATGTAATGTTGCATGGCCTTCACGTCTGCTATACTGCCGGTTACTTTCTGCGGATCAAAGGCATGGCCGAATATGAACAGGGTGTCTTTATCAAACTGCTGTTGCGCTTTTGCTAAAGTCTGCACCCAACTTTTTACCGATGCGCCGCCCTTACGATCGACAAATGGGTAGCGGCGGTTAAAAACCAGGTCGCCGGTATGCACAATGTTCGCATTCTCGAAATGGATAAAGCTGTCGCCATTGGTATGGCCCGCGCCAAAGTAATGTGCCTGTATATTTTCATCGCCAACTTTAACTTTCCATTTTGAAGTAAAGGTAGTATCGGGGTACAGTTGCTGGGCTTCCTTTTTCTGTTCAACCGCCGTATTTTTTTGGTTGGTGAGCGAGTTGGTATGAGCCGCTACATGTTTGGCCAGCCCTTTAAATGAGATGTTCCCGCTGGTATGGTCGGCATGGTGATGGGTATTGATGAGCCACTCAAAAGGCTTGCCTGACTGTTTTTTTAACTCGGCGATCAAATGGGTCGCCGGGTCAGGATATTCAGCATCAACCACCGCGATGCCCTCTTTGTTACTGAGCCAGGCAATGGTGCCGCCCTGCTCAGTAAATATCCCCACATTATTACGTAGCGGTTTAAACTGGTAAGCTTGCGGTGCAAGCCATGAGGCAAAACTGCTGTTACTTAAAAGTGATAATGAGCCTGCGGCTAAAGCGGCGTTCTTTAAAAAATTCCGGCGTTGCATAGGTAGTGTATTTTTTATTGAAGTTAATAAATCAGCTTGTTATTTAAACAGCGGGCATAAAATTACCCGCACGCGAAAATCTGTTTATATTTACCCCGCAAGCATTGTGCCGTATATGCAAAAAACAAGTGTATTAAATAAGTGGCTTTACCTTTTCATCGGGCTGGCGGCGCTCATTAACCTGAGCGGCCTGTTTGTGCCGCTGATGAATCCCGACGCTACCC
>JBDSIC010000035.1:0-5563 GCA_039918195.1 Mucilaginibacter sp. | reverse complement strand
TTCATGATATTATATGCTTTCTATTGCTACCAAATGATTAACTTTTCTTACCATACCGATGATAGCCGGAGTAGCTTCAACTTCCACGCTATGGTTGATCCTTTTTAGGCCCAGTGCTTCCACTGTCCTTTTTTGGCGCTCACTTCTATCGATCACGCTTTTAATCTGGGTGATTTTGATTTTTGCCATGATGATTATCCGTTAAATACTTTACCTAAACTTACACCACGGTGCTGGGCCACTGTATGTGCATCACGCAATTGCGCTAATGCCGATACGGTTGCTTTTACCACGTTGTGCGGATTTGATGAACCTTTTGATTTTGCCAGTACGTTATGTACACCGGCACTCTCTAATACTGCACGCATTGCACCACCGGCTATAACACCGGTACCGTTTGCTGCTGGTTTTATAAATACAAAACCACCGCTAAACTTGCCAATTTGTTCGTGAGGTATAGTGCTATTAATAATAGGCACTTTTACCAGGTTCTTTTTAGCATCATCAATACCTTTGGCAATTGCCTCGGTTACTTCTTTTGCTTTACCTAAACCGTAACCTACAACACCATTCTCATCGCCTACTACCACAATGGCACTAAAGCTGAAAGTACGGCCGCCTTTGGTTACTTTGGCTACACGTTGTATGCTTACCAAGCGGTCTTTTAATTCGATCTCGCTTGTTTTTACTCTTTTTATGTTGATTGTTGACATCTCTCGTTTCGATTAAAAGTTTAAACCACCTTCACGTGCACCTTCGGCCAGTGATTTAACACGACCATGATACAAGTAACCGTTCCTGTCGAAAACCACATCTTTAATTCCTGCGGCGATAGCCTTTTCAGCAACCAGTTTGCCAACGGCAACTGATTGATCTGACTTGTTACCATTTGCTGCAGTAAAATCTTTTGATAAAGATGATGCTGATACGATAGTTTTACCGGTTACATCGTCAATGATCTGAGCGTAAATACCTTTATTACTCCTGTATACTGACAAGCGCGGACGCGCTGAAGAACCTGAAATACGTTTTCTGATCCCTCTTTTTATTCTGTCTCTTCTTGATAGTTTAGCTGCCATGACGATTATTTTTTAGATGCTGATTTACCTGCTTTTCTTCTTAATACCTCGCCAACAAACTTGATACCTTTACCTTTGTAAGGCTCAGGGGCACGTAACGAACGTATTTTTGCAGCTACCTGGCCAATTAATTGTTTATCAATTGATTCAAGTATGATAGTTGGGTTTTTACCCTTATCAGCAGTGGTTGTAACTTTAATTTCTTTTGGTAACTCAAACACATAGTGGTGAGAGTAACCTAAAACCAGGTCTAAAGTATTGCCGTTATTGGTAGCGCGGTAACCCACACCTACTAATTCCTGCTGTACTTTGTAACCTTCAGTTACGCCAACAACCATGTTGTTTAATAATGAACGGTATAAACCGTGTAATGCTTTATGACGTTTTTGCTCAGACGGGCGTTTAACCAATAACTGGTCGCCTTCCTGCTCAATAATGATGTCTGCATCAACTGCCTGTTGCAACTCGCCTTTAGGGCCCTTTACGGTAACAACATTATCTGCTGATACGGTAATGGTAACGCCGGCGGTAATTGCTATGGGTGCTTTTCCTATTCTTGACATTGTTAATTTCCTCCTATTAATAAACGAAGCATAAAACTTCGCCACCTACATTTTGCTGACGCGCTTCTTTATCGGTCATTACACCTTTAGAAGTTGATAGGATAGCGATACCTAAACCATTTAATACACGCGGCAATTTTGCCGTACCTGCGTATTTCCTCAAACCTGGTTTACTAATACGTGAAATGCTGCGTATAGCAGGAATTTTAGTTATAGGGTGATACTTTAAAGCCACTTTAATAGTGCCTTGTACTGTATTGTCCTCAAACTTGTAGTTAGCAATGTAACCTTTGTCGAAAAGCACTTTCGTGATTTCCTTCTTCAGATTTGATGCAGGAATTTCAACAACCCTGTGGTTGGCTTTAATAGCATTCCTTACTCGTGTAAGATAATCTGCGATTGGATCTGTATTCATTTTTGTTGTTTATGATGGTGGTATCCGTAGACCTGCCATCGGTTAATCTTATTTCGAATATCGAATGTTCGATTTCGAATTTATTTTTCTTTTATAGTTTAACATCAAATTCGAACCCGATAGCTATCGGGTTGAAAATCCGAAATTCGACATCCTGAAATTACCAGCTTGCTTTTTTCACTCCCGGTATCTGTCCTGCTAAGGCCATCTCGCGGAATGTAACGCGAGAAATGCCAAACTGGCGCATATAACCGCGTGGGCGGCCTGTTAATTTACAACGGTTGTGCAATTTAACCGGTGACGATGCTTTAGGTAATTTATCTAAAGCCACAAAATCACCTGCTGCTTTTAAGGCTGCCCTTTTATCAGCATACTGAGCTACTAATTTGGCACGTTTTACTTCGCGTGCTTTTACGCCTTCTTTAGCCATTACTATGAGTATTTTGATTTTTAAATGGTAATCCAAATTGTTTCAGTAACTCCAATGCTTCCACATCGTTAGTAGCTGAGGTTACAAAGGTAATATCCATACCTTGTATTTTGTTGATCTTGTCAATATTGATCTCAGGAAAGATGATCTGCTCGGTTATACCTAAGGTATAGTTACCGCGGCCATCAAAACCTTTATCGTTAATGCCTTTGAAATCGCGGATACGCGGCAAAGCCACAGCAACCAAACGGTCCAAAAACTCATACATATTGTTATCACGTAAAGTAACACGTACACCTATCGGCATGTGCTTACGTAACTTAAAGTTGGATATATCCTTTTTAGATTTAGAGGCAACTGCTTGCTGACCGGTAATGGTGGTTAGCTCAGTGATGGTATTCTCGATAAGTTTTTTATCGGTAGTAGCACCGCCAACACCCTGGTTGATAGCAATTTTTTCCAGCTTAGGAACCTGCATAATGCTTTTATACTGAAATTTCTCTTTCAGTGCAGTACGAATTTCGTCCTTATATTTTGATTTTAATCTCGGTGTGTAAGCCATTACTTAATTTCCTCCCCTGATTTTTTTGCTACCCTTACTAATTTGCCTTTATCGTTAAGCTTGCGGCCTATACGGGTAGTTTCGCCCGATTTAGGGTCAACCAGCGCTAAATTAGATATATGTATAGCAGCTTCTTTTTTAACAATACCGCCGTTTGGATTAGCAGCATTAGGTTTTGTGTGTTTTGATACCAGGTTGGTACCTTCAACAACAGCCCTGTTAGTTGCTTTAATCACTTCAACTATTTTGCCTTGCGATCCTTTTGAATCACCAGCCATAACTTTTACCAGGTCGCCCTTGCGAAGCTTAATTTTCCCGGTTTCTACTTTTGCTTTATATGCCATGTTACAATACCTCCGGTGCTAATGATACAATTTTCATAAATTGTTTCTCACGCAGTTCCCTTGCAACCGGGCCAAAGATACGGGTACCTCTTGGCTCATCCTGGTTATTTAACAAAACAGCTGCGTTGTCGTCGAAACGGATATATGAACCGTCTTTACGGCGGATCTCTTTCTTTGTTCTAACTACTACGGCTTTAGATACGGTGCCTTTTTTAACGTTACCTGACGGTATAGCGCTTTTTACGGTAACAACAATTTTGTCGCCGATTGAGGCATATCTTTTACCTGTGCCACCTAATACGCGGATCACTAAAACTTCTTTAGCGCCACTGTTATCGGCTACGTTTAATCTTGATTCCTGTTGTACCATCTTATTTAGCCCTCTCTATTATTTCAACTAATCTCCAATTTTTGCTTTTGCTCAACGGACGGGTTTCCATAATCAATACAGTATCGCCAATACCACAGGTATTAGCTTCGTCATGAGCCATAAACTTGGTAGTCTTTTTTACGAACTTACCGTAGATAGGGTGTTTCACTTTCCGCTCCACAGCAACTACGATAGATTTTTCCATCTTGTTGCTTACTACCAGGCCGGTACGTGTTTTTCTTAAATTTCTTTCCATTTTAATCGACGCTTAAAAAATTAATTTTTTTCCGAAGCTGACGCCGCTTTACGCTTTGTTAATTCAGTATTTAAACGAGCGACATCCTTACGTACCTTTGTGATACGGGTTGGATTTTCAATGGCCGAAACAGCATGAGCAAATTTCAGTTTGGTCAGGTTAGTTTTCTCCTCGCCGACCTTTGCAACCAATTCTTCGGTCGAAAGCTCTAAAATTTCTGAGTTCTTCATTATTTATAAATTATTGTAATGTTGTAAGCTGTGAGTTGAAAATTGTAGTAGTAACTCACAACTTTAACTTACATTGTTTATAATCATTCTGCAGGTATTCAAATATGTTGTTTACCACCTGCAGCTACTACGTTTTTTTTATTTATGCTTCTACGTAATCTCTACGTACTACAAATCTTGTTTGTACAGGTAATTTTTGTGCTGCCAGGCGTAATGCTTCTTTAGCAATTTCTAATGATACACCTTCTGCTTCAAAAATAATGCGTCCGGGGCGTACAACCGCTACCCAGTATTCAGGCGCACCTTTACCTTTACCCATACGTACCTCTGCAGGTTTTTTAGTTACCGGCTTGTCAGGGAATATCCTGATCCATACCTGTCCTTCACGTTTCATAAAACGTGTAACAGCAATACGGGCTGCCTCTATCTGGCGGCTGGTTATCCAGGCCGGTTCCAGTGATTTAATACCGAAAGATCCGAATGAAAGCTCAGCACCACGGGTGGCTAAACCTTTCATCCTGCCTTTTTGCATCTTTCTGAACTTCGTTCTTTTTGGCTGTAGCATTTTTTTAAGCTTATATATCTAAACGATGTCTGTCTCGACTTTGTTAATAATTATCTTCTTGGGCCACCGGGGCGATTTCCGCCACCTTGTCCGCCACGATTTCCACCTTGTCCGCCACCGCGGTTAGCACCCGGGCCGCCCGGACCACCTGGACCACGGTTGTTACCACCCGGGCCACGGCTATCCCTGCGCTCGCCGCCACGTTCGCCGCCGCGCTCGTTACCGCCGCGACCACCGAAACCTGCGTTGCCTTCAGGGCGTCCGCCTTTACCGCTTGCACTGCTTGTACCGCCAATGTTTGGTGATAAGTCGCGTTTGCCGTAAACTTCGCCTTTGCAAATCCAAACCTTAACACCTATTTTACCATAAGTAGTTAATGCTTCGGCTAATGCGTAGTCGATATCAGCACGGAAAGTGTGCAGAGGTATACGTCCTTCTTTATATTGTTCTGAACGTGCCATTTCCGCGCCGCCTAAACGGCCTGATGTCATAATTTTTATACCTTCGGCACCCATTCTCATGGTTGAAGCGATGGTAGTTTTCATGGCACGACGGAAAGATATACGCGCTTCCAGTTGTTTTGCTATGCCTTCGGCAACTAATTGTGCGTCAAGCTCAGGGCGTTTTATCTCGAAGATGTTGATTTGAACTTCCTTTTTGGTCAGTTTTTTCAACTCTTCTTTTATCTTGTCAACTTCCTGGCCACCTTTACCAATTACAATACCCGGACGGGCAGTGTGTATAGTTAC
>JBDSIC010000034.1:0-10408 GCA_039918195.1 Mucilaginibacter sp. | reverse complement strand
TTAAACTCCAGCCAGGCTTCGCCGGGCAGCTTCATTTCTGCATAAAGCAGCAGGCGCTTGTTCATTTTATCAGCCAGCAGCACCCGCCAAAAATCGATCACATCGCCGGGCGAAATACTGACGTTGCTGGTACGTCCCCGCCTGGAGCCCACCCCGCCAACAATCTTATCTAAAAAGCCGCGGATGTTCCATATCCAGTCCCAATAGTACCAGCCCCGGTCACCGCCAATTGCCCATATATTTTTTACTACGTTGTCGCTGTTACTTTCAAACGGCAATTTTACCTTATATTCAAGCGTTCCATTTTGCGGCACCTTTATCTGGTCCATAAAACCCGAGGTAAGATAGCCCATATTCAGCGCATCCTTCCAGCTGGAAACGATGGAGTTTTGCTCGATCTTGCTGAAGGCAAGCTCCAAACATTCGCGGTAGCTAAGGCATTGGCGCGGCACCACTTCATCTATGGCGTTATCACCGGCAACCGCCTCGTTTTTCATGCTTTGCACCAGGCTGTTGGCCAGCGAATAGTTGACCGAAGTAACAAAGTAAAGCCAATAAGATGAAATTTTGGGCGATAAAAAAGGGATGGTGATAATATATCTTTTCAACTTACGCACGTCGGCATAGGTTAGTATCATCTCCTTAAAAGTTAAAATATCCGGCCCGCCGATATCAAAGGTACGGTCGAACGACTTTTCGTTGAGCAATACCCCTTCCAGATAGCCCAGTACATCGCGTATGCCGATAGGCTGGCAGCGGGTGTTTACCCATTTGGGCACGGTCATCAGCGGCAGCTTTTCGGTAAGGTCGCGGATGATCTCGAATGAAGCGCTGCCCGAGCCTATAATAATGGCGGCCCTTAATACGGTAAGCGCGGCTTTGGCCTCCTTCAATACATCTTCTACATGCTTGCGCGACAGCAGGTGTTTGGAGAGGTGCTTGTCATTGACTATCCCACTCAAAAAAATGATCTGCTTACAGTTTGTCTTATCAACCTGCTGCGCGAAGTTATAAGCTGATAAAGCCTCCAGTTCGGCAAAATCCGGGGATTGTGACATGGAGTGCACCAGGTAATAAGCGGCATCAATGTCGGCAGGAAATGGCTCGATATCTTTTTCGCGGTGCAGGTCGCCGGTGATCAGCGTTACGCGGTCGGTAAAATCACTTTGCTCATGAAACCGCCGCTTATCGCGTACCAGGCATACTACCTCGTGGCCCTTTTCCAGCAAAACCGGGATGAGGCGGGTACCTATATAACCATTAGCACCGGCAAGTAACACTTTCATCCTGTTGCAACAAAAAAAACGTCAAAAAGTGTTGCGCCATTTATAGCCAATTGTTTTAAACAAAAAAAAGCGCCCTGTTTAAAGGCGCTTTACAAATATCGTGTAGGAGTGTTTATTTCAATATGGCAAATACGGCTTTTAGCGCTATTACAGTTGCAATAACCACCGCTATGTTCGCTATGATGGAGTAAATAGATGTTTCGCCCGCAAAACGGAAAAAACAACCAAACAAACCAATAGCGATAGCTAAAATTAACAGTTTATAGTGCCCTTCGGCGTTTGCATTTTCCAGTGACCTCATTGCCTTTTATTTTTTGTTGATGCAAAAATAAAAAATTGTTGCTGATATACAGTATGCAATGCAACAATTTTACCAGCTAATTCAATTTGATGAAAAATCAATCAGCGTAACACTCATGTCGCCTGTGGCACGTTTATCTTCGGGGTGAAATTTTTGTACCGGTTTGCCCCAGTGCATCAGCTCATCATAAAACTTTTGGTTGCTGTCGCCGTCGCTGTAATACCAGGCCGGGTCGCCTGTGTAATCACCTATCGGGATGATAATAAACCTGCTTTGCAACACCCAAACCCGTTTCTTGCCTTTAAATTGTTCAAAATCGTGCTTTAAAAGGGCGAAATATTCATTGTAGTTTTTTGCGGCGTGCCGGTAATCTTTTCCCCTAATAGCGGTAAACTTAAACGGATGCATTTTTTTATAAAGATCGTACCCAGCCAACTCGTTCCAATAAACATAAACGATGTCGCCGGGCTTGTACTGGTCATTGATATACATCAACGCCTCGCGCCTGAATGATTTTTTATAATCGCCAAACAGGTAGCGGCGATCAATTTGCTCTGCGGTGTTTTTTAACGGCCCAAACACCAGCAGCAGTATCATCAGCATGGTAAAAACTGTCTTTTTGAAAATGGCACCCGCGAAAAAGTCACAGCCGGCAGCCAGTAGCATCATAAATAAAGGCGCTAAAAACAGCGTCAGTCTTTCATGAAACGGGTACATTTTTACGGCCGAGCCTATCAGCACAAAAACGAATACCGAAACTATAAACAACAGCAGTTGCTTATTATTACGCAACAGGTAATAAACGCCGGTAGCGGCAAGTATAAGCGGTATAAATATCATCCGCATAACAGCTTGCTCTAAAACACCTGCGTTGTATATGGTCACCCAACTTAAACCCATTGGATAGTTCAGGAACGATACCATCCGCTCAATTATCCATTTGACGGCGCCTGCCGATAGCGGCATAAAGGCATCGTGCTTTACAAAAAAATCAACCAGCCAACCGGTATCGCTGCCTTTTTGGGTGAACAACAGGTAACTGATAATAAAGCTGCCAAACCATAAGGCGAACACGATAAATGTCCGCGCCAGCAGGGCATAATGTTTTTTTATTAAGTAATTAAGGCCTATGGTGAATCCCATCCCTGCCAAAATAAAGATGGAAGCAAACGAGAACCAAACGATGATGGCTCCCCACAGCCCCCAAATAACAAGCGAACGGGTATCTGTACGGCTATGATATTTAATGTACAGGTATAGTAGCAATATGGTAGAGAACAGCTCGGTAGCGTATTGCTTGGCTTCTACACTGTGGTAAATGATAATGGGCGAAAAGGCCAATATGGCAATTGCGGCAACCTGCCCGGCAGGGTTAAAAAAATACCGCACTACAGGCACAAACACCGTTAAACTTAATACACCGCATATAAACGAAAATAACCGCAGCGCTATCTCATGGTTGCCAAATACCGAGACAATGCACTTAACCACGAGTAAATAGCCCGCAGGTGCCTTCTGCTGGAACGGCAGGCCCTCGGTAAACAATTGCTTTAGATCATAATTGACCAGCCCGGTAGAGAGATACACTTCATCTTCCCATAACGATCGGTTATTGAGCAGGTGAAACAACCTGATAAGGATGCCCAAAATGATTACTATCCAAATAACAAGGTTATAATTTAATCCTTTTGCCTCGTGGTGGTTAGTTTTGGGTGCCCGTTTCATTTAATAGCTGATACGCTAAAATTAGCATAATTGTTTAAACATAAAAAAAAGCGCCTTGTTAGGGCGCGCTTCTTAAAAATATACTTCATCACTATTTTTCGGCGAGTATAACCGGGACCTTTTTTCTATATATCCTTACCGCCAGCCATACACCTAATCCGGCCAGTATAAATACCCACAAATTGCTAACTGCTATTAACATAGCGGCGAATAGTTGTACGCCGTTATTTATAGCCAGGCCAAGCCGGCTAAAAAAGGGGATATCATAATCAGAAGGATTATCGTTAGCAATAGTTTCTTTTAGTATGGTGTTGCTTTGGTAAAAGTTAAGACTGATTACACTATACTTTACGGCATCATCTATCCGGCGCTTGTATATCTGCTCGTCTACCAACTGGTCTTTAAAGTATAATACATCTCCCGGTTCTTTAATAGTGAGGCGCCCGGTTTTTTGTTGCTTAACTAATTCATTGCGACTATTCAACTTCAATTGCGATGATAAATAATCAAGTGACTTATCTTCAATATCCATACGGCGCATAGTTACATACAAGCTCATGTGGCTTACCTGGTTCATAAAGTCTTCTAATTTTTCCGTCGGCAGCTTTAAGGTCATATCGGCGCTTGTAGTAAAGCTGGAAACTTTCATTAATGAATCATTGCCCAAGGCTATTTCACGGCTATTTTCGGTATTCGACAGCATTTGGTGGTGCGTTACCATGCCATGATATTGTGATGTTAACGCCGACACCTTCTCGCAGGTTTGCGGCACATTTTTCACTTTAAAGCTGATATCCGCAGTTTTTACCAGCTTGGGCTGGTTGGGTTCGGTACTATCTGCAGCTACAAGATTCATATCGCTGCTTTCTTTATCCAACGCCTTGTAATCTGAACTTCCATGGCATGAGTGTAGCAGCACCGCTCCTGCGAGCAGCATAATTAAATTACTGGGTTTCATAATGTTATTGGTTTTATTATTAATACCGTGAGGTGGCAAAAGGTAACCTTTGTTTGGCCGGGTAATTTAAATGTTACAGGTTTATGGCCTCACCCATTATCGTTGGTAGTAAAAGCAGGGTATGTGGTGCCCTCTCCAATTGGAGAGGGTTTGCAGGGCAGTGCGAACAGCAGTAACGTAAATGGGTGAGGCTTTTCAATAACATCTTTAGCAAAGACCGGCATTAATGAGCCTCACCCATCATCGTCGGTAGTAAAAGCAGGGTCTGTGGGGCCCTCTCCAATTTTGCAGGATAGTGCGTACAGCAGTAACGTGAATGGGTGAGGCTTTCAAATATTATTAGCACAAGACTTGCGCTAATATGCCTCACCCATCATCGTTGGTAGTAAAAGCAGGGCTTGTGGTGCCCTCTCCAATTGGAGAGGACTTGCAGGGCAGTGCAAACAGCAGTAGCGCAAATGGGTGAGGCTTTTCAATAAAAAAGGCCCCCCGTTTCCGGGAAGCCTGTATCTTAGATTTAAAATGGTTCGGGATTAACTGCCTGACAATGCTGCCGCACCGCTTACAATTTCTGTAAGCTCGGTGGTGATTGCTGCCTGGCGTGCCTGGTTATATGATAATTTAAGCGCTTTTAAAAGGTCGCCCGCGTTTTCAGTTGCCTTGTCCATGGCCGTCATACGTGCGCCGTGTTCTGAAGCATTTGAATCAAGTACGGCTTTGTAAACTTGTATCTTGATATTTTTAGGAATTAGCTGCTCTACAATTTCGGCTTGTGAAGGCTCCAATATATAATCAACCTGCGATGTTTTGGCTGCTTGCTGCTGCTCCGGTTTTGGAACCGGTAATAACTGTTCAGAAACCAGTATTTGCATGGCCGCGTTCTTAAACTGGTTGTAGACCAGTTCCACGCGGTCGTAATCGCCATCAACAAACCCTTTCATAACACTGTCGGTAATTACCGAAGCATTGGTGAAATTAAGGTCAAGGTACAGATCGTTATTGTTGCCAATAACATTGTACTTGCGGCGCTGGTAATATTCCTGGCTTTTTTTACCGATAGCAACTATCGAAACATTGCCTTCTGCCAGTTGCTTGCTATATTTTTCGGCTATTAACACATTAGCTGTCTTAATAACGTTGGCATTGAACGCACCGGCCAAACCACGGTTTGACGATACCACGATCACCAATACACGTACCGGCTCGCGTTCCTGCAGGTACGGCGAAGCGCCATCCTCCAAACTTGCCGATAGGTTAGCTAAAAGCTCCTTAAGCTTATTGGCATAAGGGCGCAACTGTATAATAGCATTTGTAGCACGCTTCAGCTTGGCCGCCGAAACCATTTTCATGGCCTTGGTGATCTGCTGCGTCGAGCTTACTGACGCTATCCTGTTTCTTACTTCTTTTAAATTAGCCATTTGTTAGATGTGCAAATATGCGAATGTGCAAATGTGCAGATGTTTGAAGGCGGACAGGTAAATGCAATTCATTTGCACATTTACATATCTGCACATCTGCACATTTAAAAATTAATATTTCCCTGCCAGTTCTTTAGCTACTGTTTCCAGTACGCCTGTTATCTGGTCATCAAATTTACCTGCTTTAAGGGCAGCTAAAACTTCAGGATGACGCGCCTCTAATTGGCTGGTATATTCGTTTTCAAATTCTCTTACCTTGTTTACAGGTACGCTGCGCATCAGGTTTTTAGTACCTGCATAGATAATAGCCACCTGCTTTTCAACTGTTACCGGTGAATACTGGCCTTGCTTTAATATCTCTACGTTACGTGCACCTTTGTCAAGTACGGTTTTGGTAGAAGCATCAAGGTCCGATCCGAATTTTGAGAAAGCCTCCAACTCCCGGTATTGTGCCTGGTCAAGCTTTAATGTACCGGCAACTTTTTTCATAGATTTTATCTGCGCGTTACCACCTACACGTGATACCGAGATACCTACGTTGATAGCCGGGCGAACACCCGCGTTAAACAGGTTCGACTCCAGGAATATCTGGCCATCGGTAATAGAAATTACGTTGGTTGGGATATAAGCTGATACGTCACCCGCTTGTGTTTCAATGATAGGCAATGCTGTTAATGAACCACCACCTTTTACGAGGCTTTTTAACGACTCAGGCAGATCGTTCATCGCTTGCGCGATTGAATCATTCGAGTTGATCTTAGCGGCACGCTCTAATAAACGGCTGTGCAGGTAAAACACGTCACCCGGGTAAGCCTCACGGCCTGGTGGACGACGCAGTAACAATGATACCTCGCGGTAAGCCACCGCTTGCTTCGACAAGTCATCATAGATGATCAAAGCCGGGCGACCGGTATCGCGGAAGTACTCGCCAATAGCTGCACCCGCAAATGGCGCGTAAAATTGCATTGGGGCAGAGTCAGAAGCGTTGGCCGCAACAACTATAGAGTAAGGCATGGCGCCGTTCTCTTCAAGCGTGCGTACAATATTTGCTACTGTTGATGCTTTTTGTCCGCAGGCAACATATATACAGATAACCGGTTTGCCGGCATCATAAAATTCTTTTTGATTGATGATGGTATCGATACACACAGCGGTTTTACCTGTCTGGCGGTCGCCTATAACCAACTCACGCTGGCCACGGCCGATAGGGATCATCGCATCGATTGCTTTGATACCGGTTTGTAAAGGCTCGGTAACCGGCTGGCGGTAGATAACACCCGGCGCTTTACGCTCCAAAGGCATATCGTAAGTTTGCCCGGTGATAGGGCCTTTGCCGTCAATTGGTTTACCCAATGTATCAACAACGCGGCCAAGCATACCTTCGCCTACATTGATAGAGGCAATTTTGTTGGTACGTTTAACGGTATCACCTTCTTTTATAGTTTCTGATGAACCAAGCAATACCACACCCACGTTATCCTCTTCAAGGTTAAGTACGATGCCCTGCAGGCTACCGCCAAACTCAACCAGCTCACCTGATTGTACTTTTGTTAATCCGTAAACGCGCGCAATACCGTCACCAACCTGTAGTACGGTACCCACTTCTTCTAATTCAGATTCTGACTTGAAGCCTGCTAATTGCTGACGCAAAATTGCTGATACTTCGTCCGGTCTTACCTCTACCATTTTTTAATTTTATTTAGCGTTTAATTATTGAATTACCCTTTGGGCAAATTCCTTTTTCAATTTTTTCAGATCATTGGCCAGGCTGGTATCAACTTGCCTGTCGCCAACAGTTAATACAAAACCGCCTATTAACGCGGGGTCAACCTTTTCGGTTAATAGTACCTGGCTGCCTGTTGCCGCCTGCACATCAGTTACCAATTTTTGTTTATTGGCAGCAGATAGCGGTGTGGCCGAAACCACGGTAGCTTTAACAATGTTATGCTGGATATTGTACTGGTTAATATACTCGTTAGCAGTACCCAGTATTATTTCGCCGCGGCCCTTGGTTATCATCAGTGTAAAAAAGCCTATAGTAAGCTGGTGTACCTTATCGGCAAATACCTCTTTTAGTATAGCTACTTTTTTGCTTTGCGAAATAATAGGATTACCCAGCACAGCGGTTAACTGCGGGTTTTGCTTTAAAGTTTTCAGGAAGAAATCCATATCAGCTTTAGCTTGCTCAACAACACCCTGCTCTGCGGCAAGGTCTATGAGTGATTTGGCGTACCTGGATGCTACTGTTAATTCTGACATGCTTTTTTTATTTCGGATTTCGGATTTTCAATTTCGGATTTATTTATCCGTTAGTGAAAATCTGAAATTCTTTTTTTTACTTTCTAAATTCGAAATCGAACATTCGAAATTCGAAATCTAAGATATTTTTACATCCTTCAACAGATCGGCCACCAGCTGATCTTGTTTACCCTGGTCTTCAAACTGCTTGCGCAATACCTTTTCGGCTATCTCTAATGATAAAGTAGCTACCTGGTGTTTCACATCAGCCAATGCTATCGCTTTCAGGTTGTTTATTTCTAAACGTGCCGATTCGATGATGCGGGCGCCTTCTTTTTGAGCAGCATCTTTGGCATCGCCAACTATCTGGTCTTTTACCTTGCGGGCTTCCTGTAATATCAGGTCGCGCTCGGCACGGGCTTGTTTAAGCAGGGCCTCGTTCTCGTTTGTTAAACGCGACATTTCTTCTTTGGCAGCCTCGGCTTTTAACAAAGCTTCCTCAATGGTGCGCTCTCTTTCGTCGATAGCGGCCATAATAGGCTTCCATGCAAATTTAGCAAGGATGAAAAACAATACTGCAAATGAAATGGTGGTCCAAACAACCAGGCCAAAATCAGGTGTAACTAATGGATTCATTTATATCTATTTTATAAAATCAAATTTAATAACCGTACCTGTTGCCAACCGCTACAGGTACGGTTAAAGTTTTTTCCGGGAGAAAATTATTTCAATCCCAGGAATGATACAACCACACCGAACAAAGCAGCACCCTCAACAAGGGCAGCAGCAATGATCATGGCAGTTTGGATCTTTCCGGCAGCTTCCGGCTGGCGAGCAATACCTTCAACGGCTTTACCACCGATTTGACCGATACCGATACCGGCACCAATTACTGCTAAGCCTGCACCAATTGCAGCGATACTTCCAATCATTGTCTTAAAATTTAAAGTTAATATATAGTATATAGTTATTTACAAAATTAGTGGTGGTGCTCTTCAGTCGCTGTGCCTATAAACAAGGCGGTTAACAGCGTGAAGATAAATGCCTGTAATGCTGCTACCAGCAATTCAAGCACATCCATAAATACCACGAAGGCGATTGATACCGGCGCGATAGCTACAGATTTAAACACAAATATTAATGATATTAAGCTTAGTACGATAATGTGGCCTGCCGTAATATTGGCGAACAGACGTATCATTAACGCAAATGGCTTTGATATGATACCCACGAGTTCGATAACCCACCATAAAGGCCAAATCCACTTAGGCACATCAGCCGGAATGAAAATGTGTTTCCAATAATGTTTGTTACCGTTTAAGTTAACTACCAGTAAGGTAATAACCGACAGTACCAGCGTTACCGCTATATTACCGGTAAGGTTTGCACCACCCGGGAAGAAAGGCACCAGGCCGATCAGGTTATTTATCCATATAAAAAAGAACACGGTTAACAGCAGCGGCATATAGCGCTGGTATTTGTAACCGATGTTTGGGCGGGCGATATCATCGCGCACAAAAACAATAATAGGTTCGATAAATGATTGCAGGCCCCTGGGAGCTTTGCCAACACGTTTTTTGTAGGCCGATGAAACACTTAAAAACACCAGCAGCAGCACAATGATAGACATCCACATGCTGACAACGTTGCGGGTGATGGAAAGGTCCCATACTTTGGCGGTCGCTTCTTCATCAACATGGCCTTCTGCATCAACAGCCTTTATTTTGTTCTCCTCAATGGCATATTTATAATATTTACCCTGGTAAGCTTCATGGTCAAGATGGGCAGATGAGAATGTTTCAATACCTTTGTCTGTATATAGTATAACAGGTAGAGGTATGTGTACATGCCCGATTATATGCAGCGAATGCGAATCGGCAATGTGCTCTAAAATCACCTCACTTGGCTCAAACGCTTTTTCAGCACCCTCAGGGGTATGCTCTTCTGAAAAAGCCGGCAGCGAAAAAGCAGTCACCGTTAAAAAGACGGCACAAATCCGTAAAATGGTAAAAATTTTTAATTTCAAAATCGAGCTGTTATACATCTAAATAAAGTTTTCTACTTTAAATTTTGGTTGCGCAAGTTACGCAACAAAACATAAACTTCAAAGGCTGTATTTAAGAAATATATATATATAAAATTGCCTGCAAAAACGGCTTTATCCACCGTGCTATTCAGTAAAAAAACCACGATAAACGATAAACAGGCAAGTATTTTAAATGTAGTAACAACCATGAACACTTGTGCATACATACCGGGGTTTATTTGTTGCCCCATTAAAATGGCGATGACAGCGATAAATGTCAACCCGGAGATAAATGAAAATAATACCCAGAAATTTGGAATAATAATATGGCCGTTGCCCCAATACATAAACCAGGCCGGCGGAAGCGCCAAAAGCAGGGTAAAAAGCAGGAACAGGAAGGTTGCGTGGAGTATTTTCAATTTTTTACAGATCTGATGACGAGGTACAATGATATAA
>JBDSIC010000033.1:0-7431 GCA_039918195.1 Mucilaginibacter sp. | reverse complement strand
AACCGCAAAACCCATAAGGCCTACAACCGGGTGCGCGAAGGTAATTTCTCGTTACAACGGCTGGAAGGGTTTAACCTGCATGGCAAAACCGTAGGCATTATCGGGTTAGGCAAAATAGGTTTGGCATTCGCGCGAATTGCTGCCGGCTTCGGCTGCAAGGTTATTGCCTATGATAAGATCCTGACCGAAGCGCCGGACCATATACAATTAGTTACGCTTGAAGAGTTAATGGCAGAGAGCGCCATCATATCTGTACATTGCCCTTTAACCCCCGAAACGCACCACCTGTTAAACGAAGCGGCCTTTGCCAAAATGAAAACAGGCGTTATGCTCATTAATACCAGCCGCGGCGCGGTACTTTGCACCAAGGATGTTATCGAGGCACTTAAAACCGGGAAGATAGGTTACCTGGGTATCGATGTTTATGAGCAGGAAGAAAAGCTCTTCTTCCGCGACCTCTCTGAGAGTGTGATACAGGATGAAATGATACTAAGATTATTGAGCTTTTCCAATGTGCTTATCACTTCGCACCAGGCATTTTTCACTCATGAGGCGTTGACCGAGATTGCCCAGGTTACATTGGGTAATTTGGCGGATGAGGTGGCCGGGAAAGTTTCGGCAAACAGGGTATAATTATTTTTATTCTTATCTTTATGATATGATTGCCGCGATTGATTACCATACCGATGAATTCGCTGCCTTGTGTAAATCGCACCAGGTAAGCGAACTATACCTGTTTGGTTCGTATGCTAATGGTAATTATACCGATAACAGCGACGTTGACCTGATAGTGGAGGTAAATGAAGCTGACCCTGTAAAAAGAGGATTGTTGTTACTTTCACTGTACAACAAATTTGAAGAATATTTCAGCAGAAAGGTGGACCTGTTAACCTTTAATTCTTTAAAAAATCCGTTCCTGATAGAACAAATTGAAAACACCAAAAAGCTGATCTATGCTGGATCGAAGGAAGAAATTTTATAAAGATATTCTTGATAGTATCTTGCTGATACACGAGTTTTTGGGGCCGATAAATTTGTTTGAACAATATACAATTGACCGGAAAACTAAAAGTGCAATTGAGCGGCAACTGTCAATAATCGGCGAAGCCGTAAAAAGAATAAAGGAGATTGACCCTAACGACTTGATCAACTATCATAAGGATATTATTGGATTCAGAAATATTTTGGTACACAATTATGATGATATCGACGACAATATTGTCTGGTCGATAATTAAACACCATCTGGTTGCTTTAAAAGAAGATGTAATCGCCAAACTGAATACTAATCACTAATAGCACTTTTACCCGTCGCGTATATTTTATACCTTACAGCAAATAATTTATATGGATAGCCCGCATTTTTTGCTGAATATCTTTTCTGCTGATAAGTTCAGCAAGGAGGAGTTGGATATTATCATCCCTAAGTTTAAAAAGGTTGATTTTGCGAAGAACAGTTTTTTGCTGAGCGAAGGTAAAACTGCGAAGCATTACTGGTTTGTGCAATCCGGGTTTGTACGTTCGTTCGCCATTGATACTGACGGCAACGACATCAGCACCAACTTTTATACTACCGGCGATATTGTTATCGACTGGCCATCCTTCTTTTTGCGGGCACCTACCCGCGAAAACATACAGGCCTTAACCAACTGCATATGCTGGCAGCTTGATTTTGATACTTTCCAAACCCTGTTTAACACTATCGAAGCATTTAGGGAACAGGGCCGCACCACGCTTGTGAAAAGCTATTTTGAACTAAAGGGCCACAGTATATCCATGATAGCCGACCAGGCGATAGACCGTTATAAACAGCTGATTAAACAGAAACCACAACTGTTGCAAAACGTATCGTTAAAACAGATAGCCACTTATTTGGGTATCACGGATACTTCTTTAAGCCGGATACGAAAAGAATTTGCATCAGAGTAACAGGTATCATATTTTCTTGCCATATGGCAAGATTTAATTTTTGGTTTAACCATAGATTTGTACTGCACCCATAAAATACAGTACATGAAAACTATTTTCGACCAAAACGCAATAGATGAACTAACAGCCCGAATCGCTCAAATATCACCGCAAAGTAAAGCCCAGTGGGGTAAAATGGACGCTTTCCAAATGGTGAAACACTGCGGCATGAGCGAGGAAATTTTCCAGGGGAAAAGGAATTATAAACGACTTTTTGCAGGCCGTTTGTTTGGCAAAATGGCGCTGGGCAGCATCCTTAAAAATCAGGGCGAAATGAAAAGAGGCCTGCCAACGCATCCCGACCTGAAAATTACCGGTACCGGCGATATTGAAGCTGAAAAATTAAAATGGATAGGGTTGCTGAAAGCGTATACAGGCTATTCAAACAATAATTTCATTCATCCTTTTTTTGGCAAAATGAATGGAGAGCAGGTGGGCGCTTTTGTGTACAAGCACACCGACCATCACTTAAAGCAGTTTGCAGTTTAATTCATTAATCCTTTATTCGCTTTACCAGCCACTGGTACAACCTTTCCGCATCATCTTTTTGAAACAGCTCGGTACCAGGGTTCATGGTGGCAGCCGTGCCGCAGGCTATACCCATGCGAACCATGTGCCTCAGGTCAAGATCTTTTGAGCAGCCGTATACCATGCCCGCCACCATACTGTCGCCCGCTCCAACGGTACTTCGTTTTTTTACTGACGGGGCGTTAACATGCTCCGAAAAATCTTTGGTAACCGTATGCGCGCCGTGCGGCCCCATTGATACCACCACTATTTCGCATTTGCCTTTATCGATGATCTGGTGCGCGGCCTCCTCCACGGATTCATTGTCCTCCACATCAAGGCCGGTCAGTTTGCGCAGCTCGCTCTGGTTGGGTTTTAGCAGGTACACACCTTCGTCAACCGCCTGTTTCAAGGCTTCGCCCGAGGTATCAACAATTAAACGTGCGCCTTCCTTATGTGCTATGCGGGCCACCTTCGCCAAAAAATCATCGCTTATTCCCTGCGGAATGCTGCCGCTGGCAACAATGTAACTTGCTTTAGGCGCCAATTCCCTTACTAATTTCAGTATAGCTGTTTCCTCTTTACCCAATAATTCGGGCGCGGGCATACCAAAGCGGAACTGCTCGTTGGTGGTACGGTTAACTACTATAAAGTTTTCGCGCGTAAGGTGTTTTGTTTTAATAGGATGCTGGTCTATGCGTTCCTCATCCAGCAGTTCCTGCAAACGCTTGCCCGTTAAACCGCCCGAAGGAAATATCGCTGCAGAGGTCATCCCCAACCGTTTTAACGCACGCGAAACATTAATACCCCCGCCGCCCGGCTCAAACTTGGGTGCATCACAATCCAATTTTTGTTCGGCTACTATCTTATCGACCATAGTGCTTTTGTCGATAGTTGGGCTTAAAGTGAGGGTGATTACCTGTTTCATGGCTGGTTGGTTACGCTATATCAATTTCTTTGGCAAGGTACACATCCTGTATGGTATGCAAAAATTCCACGCCTTCATCAAACTGCCGCTGAAACGCCCTGCGCCCTAATATCAGCCCGGTGCCTCCCGCCCTTTTGTTAATTACAGCATTTCGTACCGAATCGGCCAGGTCACCTGCCCCTTTTGATTCGCCGCCAGAATTGATCAGCCCGGCCCGCCCCATATAACAATTGGCTACCTGGTAGCGGCAAAGGTCTATCGGGTGATCGCTTGACAGTTTGCTGTACATCAGCGGGTCGCTTTTTGAGAAATTGAGCGTGGTAAAACCGCCATTCACATCAGCCAATTTTTGTTTAATGATGTCGGCCTGTATGGTAACGCCCAGGTGATTGGCCTGCCCTGTTATATCTGCCGACGTTTCATAATTCACGCCGTCCTTTTTAAAATCATTATTACGGGTATAGCACCATAAAATGGTAGCCATGCCCAGTTCGTGCGCGCGTTCAAAAGCTTGTGACACCTCGATTATTTGCCGGCCTGATTCCTCCGAGCCAAAATAGATGGTGGCACCTACGGCAGCGGCGCCTAAATTCCAGGCATCATCCACCGAGCCAAACATGATCTGGTTGTATTTGGTAGGATAAGTAAGCAGCTCGTTATGGTTTATTTTTACAATAAAGGGTATTTTATGAGCGTACTTACGCGCCACAATAGCCAGGTTGCCAAAGGTGGTGGCCACGGCATTCGAGCCGCCTTCTATAGCCAGCTTTAGTATATTTTCAGGGTCGAAGTACATCGGGTTCTTAGCAAATGAAGCCCCGGCGGTATGCTCAATATCCTGGTCGATAGGTAAAATAGATACATACCCCGTACCTGCCAGCCGGCCGTGGTTATATATTGCCGACAGGTTACGTATTACCTGCGGGTTGCGGTTGCTTTGCACAAATATCCTGTCCACAAAATCGGGCCCGGGCAGGTGTAGAAGGTCTTTTGAAAATGTATTGCTTTTGTGCTGTAGCAGGGTGTCAGCATCTTTACCCAATAGCTCTTTTATTTTTTGAAATGCCATAACTTGAAATTACTTTTAAATGTAACACCTTCCATTGCATATTGTTGCCCTGTAATTGTAAGGGTAACGTAAGGTTAATAGCTAAAAAATATTGGATGGGCTGTATCCCCTGCAAAAACAACTACTTTTGGCTTTTATAACAGCCGGGAATTTTTGCATGACGGTACTTGTATTTACACTGATATTACTCTGCGGCTCGTATATAGCCGGCTTGCTCGGCTCACTAACGGGGCTTGGCGGCGGGTTTGTGATCATCCCGCTGCTTACGCTGGGGTTAAATGTAGATATACATTATGCCGTTGGCGCATCGCTGATAGCGGCTATTGCTACTTCTTCCGGCTCGGCTGCTGCCTATGTTAAGGAGGGCATTACCAATATGCGGCTGGGTATTTTTTTAGAAATAGCCACTACCATAGGGGCTTTTGCCGGGGCCGTGCTGGCGGTTTATATTGCCGCCCATTATATAGCTGTTTTATTTGGTATAATACTCATATGCTCGGCAGTTATATCCTTACGCAAAAAGCGCGTTAGGGTTAATCATAAAAAAAGTTACTTAGCCGACAAACTAAAACTTAACAGCAGTTACCCCGAAGGTGGGAAAACAATTGAATACAAGATAACCAACGTTGCCGGCGGTTTTTTCATGATGATGTTCGCCGGGGTAATATCCGGCATTATCGGCATTGGCTCGGGTGCGCTAAAGGTGGTGGTGATGGACGGCTTTATGCGGATACCGTTTAAAGTATCAACCACCACCAGCAACTTTATGATAGGTGTTACCGCAGCCGCAAGCACCGTGGTTTACCTGCAACGCGGGCAAATTGACCCGGGTATTTGTATGCCGGTAGTTATTGGGGTGGTGTTAGGCGCATTAAGCGGGTCTAAAATACTGGTTAAAACAACTTCATCGATATGGTTAAAATGGGTATTTGCAGCCATTATATTTTTGCTGGCCATACAAATGATATATAACGGTTTAACAGAACAAATTTGATAGGCCGGGAAAATGATGACCAATAAAAGAGATATACAACTTATTATAAGCCGCATACTGCGTACGGGGGTTTTTGCATCCGTAGGCATTGCACTGGCAGGTGGTATCATCTACTTATGGCGCCACGGGAACGAGGTTGTTAATTACGAAGTATTTAAAGGGGCGCAAGGCTACCAGGCCCCTGGTTATGTTTTTCATAACATCGTTACCATTCATGGCCGCGCCATCATCCAGGCCGGTATACTGCTGCTGATCGCCACGCCGGTTATCCGCGTTATATTTTCGGCAGTTAACTTTATACTTGAAAAAGATTACCTGTACACCGGTATCACCCTGCTGGTGCTCGGCATTATCATCTTCAGCATGTTGCAGGGCGGATCATTCTGACGCGCATTGGTGCCATTATTTTGGCAGTGTTGCAGGGTGTTGCTCCTGTTGCAGGGTGTTGCTCCCGTTGCAGGTGTATCACCTACATGCAACGCACCACCTACTAAAACACTGCAATAAAAACTGGTATGCAATTTGCCCTGTTACCGGTGTTATGAAACGCCATCATGTCGACTCATCCGCACTGCAAAGCATAGGCTATGATGCCGAACAGCAAACCCTGGAACTGGAATTTAGAGATAATGGCGGCGTATGGCAGTATTTCGGGTTACCGCCTTCTGTCTACAAACGGTTTATACAGGCCGAGTCGCTCGGGCGGTTCTTTGTAAAAAAAATAAAGGGGAAATTCAGCGAGCAAAAGGTTGACTAAACCTGCCGCCTGCTTTAATTATCGCCGGCACTTCCGCTTAGCCTGTTCTGTTCTTCAACATTACCGCCTGTACGTTTACGCACATTTTTTAACTGTACATTTCCAAAGCGGTAGGCAAATGTGGCGGTTATAAACCGGGTGCCCGATTTTTCGCGCCCGCGCAGGTCGAGGTTTAAAAAATTGGTGTTGTACCTGTAAACCTGGGTGTTAAAAATATCGCTTACCGCCAGCCTGATACTACCCTGCGAGTTTAAAATAGTATAGCTGGTGCCGGCACTAAAATAATACTGCTCGCGGTAGTATTTTATGCCGAAATAAGTGGGCGTTTCGTAATAGGCATTCAGTTCGGCCCGGAGTTTCGGGGTGATAATAAACGTTTGGTTTACGCGCGCGATAAGGTCATAGGCATTCCTCCTCTTCGCGCCCGGCATATCATAAAAATAGCGCTCGTAAGTAGCCTCTAAAAAATTGCTTACCTGCCACCATTTGGTAATATCAAACGGAGCCTGTATCTCGGCCATTATCTGGTGGCGCGTACCTATATTTTCGCGGGTAGTAAAAAGGGTGGTATCGTTTTGCCGGAAAATGGTAGCTTGAAAATCTTTTATCACACTATAAGTTAACGCTCCCCTGAATTTTATCAGATAAATATCAGCTACCTCGAAATTACTCATGTATTGCGGCCTTAAAAACGGGTTACCGGTGCTGTAAGTATGCTGGTCAATATAACTCACAAAGGGATTCAGGTCCTGGTAATTGGGGCGCGTTATGCGGCGGTTATAGGCAAAACTCAACTGGTGATCATCATTAACATCATAGTTAACCTGCACGCTGGGGAAAATATTAAAATACGAGGTATCGGCCACCCTATCTGGGTTTAATGATTTACGGTTAGCCAAAGTTTGTTCTGCCCTTAAGCCTGCCGTAAAACTTAGCTTATCAAATTTCCTGTTAAAATTAACGTAGGCGGCATTTATTTGCTCGTGGTAAATAAAATGGTCGGTTAAATTGGCTACATTTTCAAACTGGCCGTTTTGCTTTTCCTCAAAGTCTATTTTATTGTCACTACTAATCTTGCTGAATTTAACACCGGCATCTAAAATGCTGTGCTTTTGTATCAGCTGCGTATAGTCAACCTTCCCGGAATATACGGTAATGACAGATGGCGAGTTAATCCTGAACAGCAGCGGGTCGCGGTATTCCGTGCCG
>JBDSIC010000032.1:0-8422 GCA_039918195.1 Mucilaginibacter sp. | reverse complement strand
GCAGCCAATGGCGGCACTCTGTTTTTAGATGAGATAGGCGAAATGAACCTTGACCTGCAAGCCAAGTTATTGCGCGTGCTCGAAAATCAATCGTTCATCAAATTGGGCGATACGCAAACAAGCCGGGTAAACGTACGCATTATCGCCGCTACTAACCGCGATCTGCAAAAGGAAGCCGATGAAGGCAGGTTCCGGCTGGACCTGTTTTACCGGCTGTCGGTATTTTCTATAACACTGCCATCTTTATCGCAACGCAAGGGTGATATTGAATTATTGGCCGCACATTACCTGGATGAATTTGCCCGGAAAGTGAACAAGCCGCGTTTTAAAGTAGATGGCCATTTTATTGACCTGCTTAAAAAACATCAGTGGAAAGGCAACATCCGCGAACTAAAGAATGTAATAGAGCGTGCGGTTATCATGACGGATAGTAACCTTATTACTGCCGGCCTGCTGCCGTATGAGTTTCATACAGAACCATCAGGCGGTAACACCTTCGATCTGCAATCTGTCGAGAAACACCATATTCAAAAAGTGCTGCACCATACTCATGGTAATAAAACAGAAACGGCACGCCTGCTTGGCATAGGTTTAACTACGCTATACCGTAAACTTGAGGAATACCATATAGCTTAAAGCTGCAAAATACCCTTCCATTTTGAACATAACCTCCGCAGTCGCTCGGCTCCGCCGAGTGACCAGTATCTCCTGGCCTCCGGCCAATAGTTACTTGTGGGCTGGAGAAAATAATTGCAGCACCCTTGCCATTTTGAATAAAACCCTTCCATTTTGAAAGGGTTTTATTTGTATAAGAAAGCCGTGCTATGCAATATCTAAAAGCAACTTGCTGAAATTCAATAATATACAGTAAAATTCCACTTTTTGGTATGCCTATTGGCTATAGCCTTTCCAAAAAGAAAAGCTATGTTAACCATCATCCTCTTTATTGCCATGCTTGTATGCATGTGGCTCTTTTACCGGTCCATTAACTGGTTCGAAAAAATCTGAACATCATGATCGCGCTATTCATTATCTCCATTGCGGTTTTCATATACATGGTATATGTGCTGCTGAAACCCGAAAAATTTTAACTCAACACAATGAACTCAGAAATTCTTGGCATCATTGCTACTTATGGGCTCACGCTCATCATCGCCATACCGCTGGGCAAGTACCTTGCAAGGGTATTCGCAGGCGAAAAAACGTGGACCGACTTTTTAAAACCTGTTGAAAAAGGTATCTACAAGCTTGCCGGCATAAACCCCAACCAGCAAATGACCTGGAAACAACACCTTGCCGCACTGCTTACTATTAACTCGGTTTGGCTGGTATACGGCTTCTTTGTTTTGCTGTACCAGGACAAGTTGCCACTTAACCCCGATGGTAACCCCGGGATGACACCCGACCTGTCGTTCAACACCATTATCAGCTTCGTAGTAAACTGTAACCTGCAGCACTACTCGGGCGAAACCGGGGTGAGTTATTTGACACAGCAGTTTGTGCTGATGTTTTTACACTTTACAAGTGCAGCAACAGGTATTGCAGCCGCAGTTGTTTTCTTTAAAGCTTTCCGCGATAAGACGACAACCAATTTAGGTAACTACTGGGAGTTTTTTGTGAAATCGATAACCCGTTTGTTGCTGCCGTTAGCTATTGTGATAGCCTTGATACTCACCTTTAACGGTACGCCTTCAAGCTATGCAGGTAAAGGCCAGTTTATTTCGTTACAGGGCGACACGGTTAACGTATCGCGCGGGCCGGCGGCACAAATGATCGCCATCAAACACTTAGGTACCAATGGTGGTGGCTGGTTTGGTGTCAACTCGACCCACCCGCTGGAGAACCCGAACTACATCACCAACATGACTGAGGCGACATCGCAAATGATCATCCCAATGGCGATGATAATTGCCTTCGGATACTTTATACGCCGGAAAAAACTGGCCTGGACAATTTTCGGGGTGATGACCATAGGCATGTTCCTGCTGTTAATACCTACCATAAGCAGCGAATTGGGCGGTAACCCTGCCATAGCCAAAATGGGCATATCGCAAACCACCGGCGCTATGGAAGGCAAGGAAGTAAGGTTTGGTCCGCTGGCTACCGCTTACTGGAGCACTATTACCACCATCGTATCTACCGGCTCTGTTAATGGTATGCACGACAGCACCATGCCGCTTACCGGCTTATGGCAATTGCTGGGGATGATGGTCAACTCCTTTTTTGGGGGCTGTGGCGTGGGTATACTTAATTACTTTATATATCTCATCGTAGCGGTATTTATATCCGGGCTGATGGTTGGCCGTACCCCCGAATTTTTAGGCCATAAGGTAGAGGCAAGGGAAGTGAAGATCGCCGCTATGATAACGCTGTTAAGCCCGTTACTGATAATGGCAGGCACCGCGCTGGCCAGCTTTATGTTCACCAATTACAGCGATGCCGATTGGGCAGTTAAACCGGCTAACTGGCTTAATAACCCCGGTTTCCATGGCTTTTCAGAAATGCTGTATGAAATGACCTCAGCAAACGCCAACAATGGGTCAGGCTTTGAGGGTTTGGGCGATAACAACGTTTTCTGGAATGTAGCCACAGGCTTTGTGCTGATACTCGGCAGGTTCCTGCCTATCATCGGGCCAATAGCTATTGCAGGTTTACTGGCGCAAAAGAAATATATACCCGAAAGCGCCGGCACACTGCAAACCGATACAAAAACCTTCGCGCTGATGACCTTCGCAGTTATCGTAGTGCTGAATGCCCTGTCATATTTCCCTGCGCTGGCTTTAGGGCCGATAGCAGAATACTTTACTATGCTTAAGTAATAACACAAATGAAAACTCAATCCAATAAATTATTTGAGGCCTCGCTGGTGCAAACCGCGCTCAAGCAATCCTTTATAAAACTCGATCCGCGCGTAATGGTGCGTAACCCGGTAATGTTTACTGTGGAAGTAGGTACGCTGGTAATGGCTTACGTTACCTTTTACTCGCTAAGCCACAGCGGGCAGGGTTCTGCCATTTATAACTTCGTGATATTTTTAATACTGCTCCTCACAGTACTGTTCGCCAACTTTGCCGAAGCCATTGCCGAAGCACGCGGCAAGGCCCAGGCCGACAGCCTGCGTAAAACCCGCGAGGAAACACCGGCAAAAATTGAGCTGGCAGACGGCAGCTTCGAGTTGCGTTCGTCAAGCCTGCTGAGAAAAGGTGACGTGTTTGTTTGCGAAACAGGCGATATCATTGCTACCGATGGCGAGATCATTGAAGGGATAGCCACTATTGATGAATCGGCTATTACGGGCGAGTCTGCACCGGTTATCCGCGAAGCGGGCGGCGATAAATCATCAGTAACAGGCGGCACCAAAGTGCTGTCGGACCAAATAAAAGTGCAGGTAACTACCGAACCCGGTGAAAGCTTTTTAGATCAGATGATAGCCCTTGTTGAAGGTGCATCGCGCCAAAAAACACCTAACGAGATCGCGCTTACCATACTGCTGGCCAGTTTTACGCTGATATTCGTTATAGTCTGCGTAACCCTGAAACCATTTGCCGATTATGCGAATACACCTATCACTATCGCGGCCTTAATATCGCTGTTTGTTTGTTTGATACCTACTACCATAGGCGGTTTATTGTCAGCCATTGGTATTGCAGGTATGGACAGGGCGCTGCGTGCCAATGTTATCACCAAATCGGGCAAGGCTGTTGAAACTGCGGGTGATATAGATGTACTGCTGTTGGATAAAACAGGCACCATTACCATAGGCAACCGCAGGGCTACCAACTTTTACGCTACAGCCGGCGTTGCTGCCGACAGGTTTATTGAAGCCTGTGTTTTAAGTTCGGTAGCAGATGAAACCCCTGAAGGGAAGTCGATAATTGAACTGGCGAAAGGACAAGACAAGCATATATCTTCCAAAACGCCTGAAGGCTCTGTGTTCATAAAATTTACTGCGGAAACCCGCTCAAGCGGTGTGGATACGCCCGATGGCCGCCGTATACGCAAAGGGGCATTTGATGCTATGCGTAACATTGTTATAAAAGCCGGCAACCAATTTCATGCAGATATTGAGGAGCATGTAAAAACCATTGCATCTAATGGCGGTACACCTTTGGTAGTAACAGAAAACGAGCAGGCCTTGGGTGTGATAGAGTTACAGGATATTATTAAGCCCGGTATTAGCGAACGCTTTGAGCGATTGCGTAAAATGGGCGTTAAAACCGTGATGGTAACGGGCGACAACCCGCTTACAGCCAAATATATTGCCGAAAAGGCCGGTGTAGACGATTTTATTGCCGAAGCCAGGCCCGAGGATAAAATGAACTACATAAAATCCGAACAGGCACTTGGCAAGCTGGTAGCCATGATGGGCGATGGTACAAACGATGCACCCGCACTTGCCCAGGCCGATGTTGGCGTAGCCATGAACAGCGGTACCCAGGCAGCTAAAGAGGCCGGCAATATGGTTGACCTGGATAACGACCCGACCAAGCTTATTGAAATTGTAGAGATAGGTAAACAACTGCTGATAACCCGCGGTACGCTAACCACCTTTTCTATTGCCAATGATGTGGCTAAGTATTTCGCTATTGTACCGGCGCTATTCATCGCCTCTATTCCCGCTTTGCAGGGGTTGAATATTATGAACCTGCACAGCCCCGAGAGTGCGATACTTTCAGCAGTGATATTTAATGCCATCATTATCCCGATACTGATACCGCTGGCTTTAAAAGGTGTAGCTTATAAGCCCATTGGCGCAAGCGCCTTGTTACGCAGAAACTTATTTATTTATGGTATCGGCGGTGTTATAGCCCCCTTTATCGGTATAAAACTCATCGACCTGTTTGTGGGTCTGTTCGCTTAAAATTATAAAGATCATGAAAGCATATATTGTACAATCCATCCGTTTAACAGCAGTATTAATGATATTGTTATGTATCGTTTATCCATTATCCATAGCGCTTGCCGGTAAGTTTGCCAAAGGGTTTGGCGACGGCGAAACCATCAGCCGCAACGGCAAAGTAGTGGGTTACTCATTGATAGGACAGTCGTTTACCCAGCCGCAGTATTTTTGGGGCAGGCCGTCGGCTGTTGGCTATAATGCGGCAGGTTCGGGAGGCTCAAACAAAGGGCCGTCAAACCCAGACTATTTAAAAGAAGTGGCCAACCGGGCAGATACATTGTTAAAGTATCACCCATACTTAAAACGTACCGGCATCCCTGCCGATATGGTAACCGCATCAGGCAGCGGGCTTGACCCGGATATTTCTGTTGATGCTGCACGGATGCAGGTTAAACGGGTAGCCGGGTATCGTAAAATTGATGAAAAGGCGGTTATGAAACTTGTAGTGGAACACACAGACAGCCCGGTGTTTGGCCCGGCGCATGTGAATGTGCTGAAGTTGAATTTGGCATTGGAGGACATAAAATAAATTGGCATTTCGAACGAGGTACGAGGAGAGATCTTCTAAAAGTAATGGGCTACACAGCATGGCTTAGAAGATTTCTCACTACGTTCGAAATGACAGAGGAGAAAAGGCAATGGACAATAAGGAAACATCGGTAAAGAAATTCCTCGACCTGGTTAAAAAGTCAAGGCGGGGAAAATTTAAGGTTTACATAGGCATGAGCGCCGGTGTGGGTAAAACTTACCGTATGCTACAGGAGGCGCATGCTTTATTACGCAATGGTATCGATATTCAGATAGGTTACATAGAAACCCACAACCGTGCTGAAACGCATGCCCTGCTTGCAGGTCTGCCTGTCATCCCGCGCCGAAAACTGTTTTATAAAGGTAAGGAGCTGGAGGAAATGGACGTGCAGGCCATCATTAACAGGCATCCCGAAGTGGTTATTGTTGATGAGCTGGCACATACTAACGTTGAGGGGAGCCAAAATGGTAAACGCTGGCAGGATGTGATGGATATATTGGAGGCCGGCATCAGCGTAATATCCGCCGTTAACATTCAGCATTTAGAAAGCCTGAATGAAGATATTGAGCAAATAACCGGCATCCCCATTACCGAGCGTATTCCCGATAAAATATTGGATATTGCGGACGAGATAGTAAACATTGACCTTACGGCAGATGAATTGATTGCCCGGTTAAGGGATGGCAAGATATACGACAGCAGCAAGATACAGCGGGCCCTGCAAAATTTTTTTCAAAGCGACAGGATATTGCAGCTGCGCGAACTGGCATTAAAAGAAGTGGCCCATCACTTGGAGCGGAAGATAGATATAGAAGTGCCAAAACAAGTAAAGCTGCGCCCCGAAAGATTTTTGGCCTGCATATCATCCAATGCCGATACTGCCAAAGTGGTAATACGTAAAACCGCCCGGCTGGCATCGTACTACCGTTCGCAATGGATAGTGCTGTATGTGCAAAGCAGCAGCGAGAGCCTCGATAAAATAAAACTCAATAAACAACGCCATCTTATCAATAACTTTAAACTGGCTACAGAACTGGGTGCCGAAGTAATTAAAATAAAAAGTGACCGCATTACCCAAACCATTATGCAGGTTGCTGATGAACGCGAGGTTACTACCATTTGTATGGGTAAGCCCCATTTAAACCTGTTCCAGGTAATACTGCGGACAGCCATATTTAACCAGTTGCTGCAAAAAATAGCAGCGACAGAAACTGATTTAGTGATACTATCATGAAAATAAAAACCAAACTCCGCCTCGGCTTCGGCTTCCTGTTCGTGGTTGTGCTATCCTTTGGTGCGCTGGCGCTGTTTTACATAAACGAGATATCAAAGAACGCTGAAGTCATCCTGAAAGATAACTATGAAAGCTTACAGCACAGCCGCGATATGCGCCAGGTGCTTGACGATAATGCATTGCCTTTAAACCCTAATGCGGTAGCCACGTTTGATAAGGAGCTGACCAATGAACGCAACAATGTAACCGAAATCGGTGAACAGGAAGAAGTAAACGGGTTAATAGCTGCATATCATAAGTTAACTTTTGGTGGTACAAGCGCGGCTAATTTGCAGCCGGTAGCAAAAGAGGTACGCAAGCGACTGCGTAATATTGAAGACATTAATATGAAGGCCATTGTACGTAAGCACGAAACTGCAAAAGCTTCGATAAGTAGGGCTACGCTGTTACTTGGTCTTGTAGGGTCGTTCACCTTCCTGGTGCTGTTTTCATTTATGGCAAATTTCCCGGGTTTTGTAGCTAACCCGTTGAGGCAGCTGCTGGATGGTATCAGGCAGATAGGTAACCGCAATTACAAGCAGCGGCTTGAGTTTAAAAACAATGATGAGTTTGCAGATCTTGCACGCGCTTTTAACCAAATGGCAGCTAAGCTTAACGAGTGGGAAAGCAGCAACCTGGCCGACGTGCTTTCTGAAAAATTGCGCATCGAAGCTATTATAGGGCAGATGCAGGATGCCATTATCGGCATAAACGAAAAAGAGCAGGTACTGTTTATCAACGCTATTGCTGAGGGGGTGCTTAGCCTTAAGGCCGGTGATATTGTGGGTAAACATGCAGGGGAAATTATTGGGAAGAATGACCTCATCAAATATATATTTCAGAATAATGACCCTGAGAAAACACTTAAGATATATGCCAATGGCAAGGAATCTTATTTCCAGTTAGAAAAGAGGGATATCATCATCCCTAATTACGACATGCCTGAAGAAAGTACCATTATTAAAGCTAATAAGCCTGTCGGTACCGTTTACATATTGAAGAATATTACAAGGTTCAAAGAACTGGATGAAGCTAAAACCAATTTCATTGCAACTGTGTCGCATGAGTTGAAAACCCCTATCTCATCTATAAAAATGAGTTTGAAATTGCTCACAGACAAGCGTGTAGGTGCTATGAACATGGAACAAACAGGTTTAATTGAACAAATTAGCGAGGACAGCGACCGCTTGCTAAAGATAACGGGCGAACTGCTTGACCTGTCGCAAGTGGAAACAGGTAATATACAACTCAACTTTGTACCCGCTGATCCAAACGAGATAATCGACTACGCAGTAAATGCTGTAAAGTTCCAGGCCGAACAAAAAAATATTCAACTGGAAGTGATCAGCAGTAGCATCATACCGCAGGTAAATGCTGATATTGAAAAGACGGCCTGGGTGCTTATCAACTTTCTATCCAACGCTTTAAGGTACAGTCCCGGTAAAGCAAGGGTAATAATACAAGCCACTGAAAGCAACGGCATTGTCGATTTTTCGGTACGTGACTTTGGTAAGGGTATAGATGAACAGTACAAGCTAAAACTGTTTGAAAGATTCTTTAGGGTGCCTACCGATGGTCAAAATAAATCGGGCTCGGGTTTAGGTTTGGCCATATCCAAAGATTTTATAGAAGCGCAGAATGGAACAATTGGTGTAGAGAGTGAGATTGGTGCGGGGAGCAGGTTTTATTTTAAGTTGCCTGTGATAACCTGATGCCTGGT
>JBDSIC010000031.1:0-4277 GCA_039918195.1 Mucilaginibacter sp. | reverse complement strand
AGGCGTGAGCCGCAAGGCCGGAATTGGTGCTGCCATCGCTCGGGGACTCGCGAAGGCCGGCGCGCACCTCATGCTCGCTTACTACCGACCTTACACACGCCCGGTGTTTCCGGTTTTACCGGTTCCGACCTTTTACAGCCTTGCACAATAAACAATCCTGCAACGGAAAGTAATAAGATACTTTTTTTCATTTTAATTTTAAGTGGTTAATAATTGGTTGATTCTCTGTTATAATTCTTTGGCTAATGCAAAACAAGGATCTTGTTAAAAATCATTTTTCATCACAACGCAGCAATCGAAAACACAGCAGGCATGAATAACATGGATTTTTTACTTGTAAGATTAGGTTTTATAATTGTTATTTACTAAAGTAAACATATAAAACGTTTTAGTGAATTGCAAATTAATGTTAATTAGTAAGCATAATATTACAAAAGCAGCCTTTTGGGGGCTGCTTTTGTAATAAATAAGGAATTTTACTGACTGTTTTAACTAACCATTTTGACTGTCGTTATATTACAACCCTATTTTTGAATATGGTACACGTATGCCCTTTACCCTGTAAAAATAAGGATCGAGGTAGGCGCCGCTGCATGATCCCTGTCCGCAGGCATCATAGTTAAGGCAATAAGTAAGTAAAAGCTCGTTACGGCCATTGTTATGTTCAGGGTGAATAACCGCTGTATAATAACGTGCATAATTGTTATTAAGGTTCTCCTGTATGGTGTAAACCTTGGTACGTGCTGTAAACGGCCCGGTAGGGTTACTTGATGTTGATATATAGATATTCCGGGTGGCATCACAATTAAAACCCTGGTCCATGGTCATCAACACATATTTATTATTTACAAATGCTACATAACTGCTCCCCAATGCATCGCTTACGCGCGCGGGGTCGCCGGTTGTTGGTGTACTTGTCCAGCTTGTGCCGTTCCAAAATGTCCACGATTGCGGATTGCTGGTTGGGAAACGTGCAACGTGTATGTTTGATGTATAACCAAAGCCGGTACCCATTTGCCCGAATGAATATACAAAGTTATCAGGGCGTTTAACCATACCTGCAGAATAGCTGATATTAGTTTGGGTGCTCATACCTGCAGGTGTAGTGCGCACGCCTGTCCAGGCAGTGCCTGTGCTTTCGGTAAGGTCCCAAAGTGATTGGCGGTTTAACGTAAGGCCGTTACCCTCGCCTACCTGCACATACACATGCTGACCGATCTCGATACCCGGGCCGGGCCATGCAAAGCTATCGCCCGATTGAATATCAACAATACGCCTGTTGCCACCGCGGGTAATGTTTGCCGCTCCGGCAGGACTCCAGTCATAAATATTATTTTGCAGGAACATAGAGTTGCCATATTGGAAAAAGGCTCCGCAATTGAACATACTGTTTGGCTGTAATGCCGATCCGTCGAATGCGTCCTGGGTTACCCAAAGTACCTTTCCATTGTTGCTGCTCCATGTAAGCGGGATGCTGGTACCCTCGTCAAACGCAACCGAACCCTGGGAAGTGCCATTACGCTCGAAAAAGCGATTAACATTATCTTCGCGGTATGTGCTGGCCGTACGCAGGGTGAATACCCATTTTTGACGGTTATTGCCATTTGACGTTTCCTGGATTATAGCAGTACCATTAGTGGTTGAGCCCCCTGCGTTGGCAACATACAGGCCGTTACCTTTATTTACAATGTTATACTGGCCGGTGGTGCCTATCTCGGTTATGCGCCACATTTGCGCATCCGGATAACCAAGGAACGGTGTGCGGGCCTGCCGCAGCTGCGAGCCGGATGTATTATTAGGCGACTCCATTACTTTACCGCTGAATGAATTACGCAGCCAATAATATTTTACACTACTTACCGTAGTGGCGTACACGGTGTACCAGCGTTGCCAGCCATCCCTTTCATCGTCGCCGGTTGCCTGCCATTGCCCCAGGGTTTGCAGGTCCTGGTATTTTTGGTTAGCGGTTGGGTTGCCATTAACTTCGATGAATTTGCCGCCTGTTACGCACGAAATTTTGTATTCGGCGTAGTCGGATACCGGCCCGTTAACTTTTTTTTGTGAATTGGTCTGTGAAGCATCTGTTTTCAGCTCTTCGTTTTTCTTACAGCCCTGTACGATCATTAACGCGACCGCTGAGCAGATGATTAATTGTTTTTTCATAATTGATTTATTGTTGGTGTTGGTTAGTTAGTTTGAAATTTGTAAACAATTAGCCCACAGGATAGTAAGTTTGCGAAAAGCAGACAAAACTACAACCTGGGAAAACGTTTTAGCAAATAGTGTAAATTAAAGACACACCGGTGGTTGATGTGTCTTCATTAAGTTTATAATTGGTAATTATGGCGTAAATATATAAAAATATTATTTATATAATCAATAGTTAAAATAAAATTGAAGATACGGTTTAATCTAACCTTAGATTAATAAATGTACATAATACAGCTATTTGTAGATATGTATTATTAAAAATTTTCCTCTATCCCAAGCGCGAATAAGGCAAAATCATATTTAACCGGGTCAGCAGGGTCAAACTCGCGGAGGCGTTCGGTCAGTTCAATGGCGGTTTGCCAATCGGCTTGTTTACGGGTTATCAGCTTTAGTTTGCGTGCTACACGATCAACGTGCAGGTCGCAGGGCATAATTAGGTCAGCTGGTTTTATTTTGTTCCAGATGCCGAAATCCACACCCATATCATCTTTACGTACCATCCAGCGTAGAAACATATTCAGCCGCTTGCAGGTTGATTTTTGCGAAGGCGACGACACATGTTTTTTGGTTCGGTGCGGGAAATCCGGAAGGGAAAAGAAATATTGCCTGAAATAATTAAGACAAGTTTCAACCTTTTCGGATGACGGCACTATACTTGTCCGGCGGGTAGACCCTTCTCCCCCGCCCGGGATGACATGTTGGTTAGCGGGTACAAAAGCAGCTTCAAGCGAATCATAATGACTGTAATGATGCCTAAAGAAATGAATGAAATACAGTGTATCAATATCATTAAAGGTACGGTGTTTAAAAGCCAGTAACTTTTCCAGGTCGATATCCTCATGGTTCATAATAAAATCATGAGGCGCGCCGTCCATAAGTTTTATCAGCTCTTTACATTTATTGATGATAGTTACCCGCTGCCCCCAGGCTAAAGTTGCCGCCCAAAAACCCATGATCTCAATATCCTGCTTTTTTGTGAACAGGTGCGGGATACAAATCGGATCGTTAGTGATAAACCCCGGCTGGTTGTATTGGGCAACTTTGGAATCAAGAAAATCGCGCAAGCTTAACCCCCCAACCCCCTGAAGGGGGAGTTTTTTACTTGCAATTTTTTTATTCATAAGTGATATTTCAAAAGTTCCCCCTTCAGGGGGTTAGGGGGTCCAAAGCTTGCTTCAAATCATCCAATAGATCATCAATATCCTCCACGCCTACGCTCAGGCGCAGCAGGCTGTCAACAACGCCAACTTTTTCGCGTACCTCTTTGGGTATCGAGCCGTGTGTCATGGTAGCAGGGTGGTTTATCAGCGACTCTACCCCGCCTAATGATTCGGCCAGCGAAAATACCTTGAATGAGCCCGCTATTTTAAACGTATCTTCCAGAGTGGCATCCTTCAGGGTAATGGAAATCATACCGCCAAAGTCACGCATTTGTTTTTTAGCTACGACATGTCCCGGCGCATCCTCAAAACCCGGCCAGTAGATTTTAGCCACGCGCGGATGGTCTTTTAAGTATTCAGCAACTTTGCGGCCATTCTCGCAATGTGCTTTCATGCGCAGGTGCAGGGTTTTTATACCGCGCAATACCAAAAAGCTATCCATTGGGCCGGGTGTTGCACCGCAGGCGTTATAAATAAACCATAGTTTTTTGTACAGTTCCTCGTCGTTCAGTAATAAAGCGCCCATCACCACGTCCGAGTGGCCGCCTATGTATTTGGTAACGGAGTGCATCACAATATCTGCCCCCAGGTCGATCGGGTTTTGAAGGTATGGCGAGGCAAAGGTGTTATCAACTACCAGCTTTAAATTTTTCTCCTTGGATATCTTAGCTACCGCTTCAATATCCACAATTTGCATCATGGGGTTAGTAGGTGTTTCTAACCAAATAAGTTTGGTGTTCTCATTTACATAGTTCCTGATATTTTCAGGGTCGTTAAAGCTGATGAAATGAAACTTGATGCCATAGTTGGCAAATATTTTAGTGAACATACGGTACGAACCACCGTAAAGATCATCGCCGGTAATGACCTCATCCCCGGGTAATAATAGCTTCATTACGGCATCGG
>JBDSIC010000030.1:0-5708 GCA_039918195.1 Mucilaginibacter sp. | reverse complement strand
AACCCGCCGCCAAATGCGCCTATGATATAGTCGAACAGGTCCCACGTTTTAACCCCAAGTGCTTCGCGGGCATAAAATGCCGCGTGCGGGTTGGGGGTTTCAAAGCCTGTTATATCCAGTAAACCTTCATCTACAATAGCCACGGTGTAAGTCATCGCCTTGCCCGAGGCTTCAGAAACGGTGATAGATGATTTTGACTCCGGCCTTATCTCATCCGGCATGCTGATAACGGGTTTTAATATCGTTTCAGGGTCGTTAACCGCTAAGTTGATAGCACCGTACATGCGTATAGGCAGGTCATTAACCGTTTGCGCATGGGGCTGTAGCAGCGTAACATTTACAAAAATATTAGGTGCCATATCGGCCTCTACCTTAAACCGGTATTGTGTTTGTCCTTTTTTGGTATCTATCCAGGCGGTTTTTAAAACTTTGCTGCCATTTTCAAAGCTGATAAGCGCGCGGCCATCATTGCCGGTTGGTATGGTCAGCGTGGCATCCTCACCAACATTATACGTGGTTTTATCTGATGTGAATGATAACATGGCAGCCTCGGTAGGGTTGTCCTGCTGCAACCGCTCCGACCAGTTTGGCCAGTCTACATAAATAATTTTCCCGGTGGAGTGGCCGGTTTGCGGGTCTTTAACTTTAAGCAGGTAGCGTCCCCAATCTTCCTTTGCAATACGCATGTTCCACTTACCGCGGCCATTAGTAAGGTTAACGGTTCCTGTTTTAACCAGTTTGTTATACCTGTCCTGCGTAAAATTGCTTAGTTCATCGCCGGTTTCGTCCCACCACCAGCGCCATTGTATCTTGTAAAGCTCAACCTCTACACTGTGGCTGCCCGGTAACAGGCGGCCTTTAGTATCAACGTCGGCAATGTCAATGGCATGATCTTTACCCGTAACCAGCATACCCGAAAGGTCGCTGCCCTTTGGCATTTTTATGCCTACATAGCCGGAATAAACATTATATGGTAGTGCAATTTGATTGATGCTGAAATTACCGCCCGGTTCAAATACCTTAACTAAAAAGTTAGCCCTTAAGCGGCCGGGGGCCTGCCGTTCCACATTTATATCGGCATTCACCGTGGCAACGCCGTTTGCATTTAGCTTGCCATCAAACACCGTTTGCGTTTGGGTATTAAAGGCAAGGGTAGGGTCGTCAAAAACATAATCTTCATATCCTTTAAATGTGGTTGTTTGTGCCGATAAGAAGGCATCCACCTTGGCTTTTAAATTTTGCGCAGTACCGCCAAAAAGCCAGCGCGCGGTGAGTGTGCCGTTGGTGCCTGCGCCTTTGGTCAACTCTTCGGCGCCGCCAAATGATAAACTGAGCTTAAGGCGGTTTGGCATAATGGTTTCCACCTTTATCTTTTTCTCGAACAAAGCGCCGCCCACTTTTACCTTGGCCGTCCAATTACCGGTAGGCGAGGAGGTTTCTGTTGAAGTATGGAAGCTGTAGAAACCATCAACAGACTTGGTTTGCGTAATGCGCTTATATAATTGCCCCGATGGGTTATACAATTCAAATTCGACCGGGTGGTTAGCAGGCAGGGTTTTTAGCTTATCCTCTAAAATAAAGGTCAGGTATATTGGGTCGCCCGGTCGCCAAACGCCCCGTTCGCCATAAATAAAGCCTTTAAGGCCGCTTTGTACCTGTTCGCCGCCAACATTAAAGCGGGTAAGCGGTAGCGAACTGCCGTCGTCCAGCTTTAAATAACCGCGCTCGTTATTATATTTAGCCAGCAGCAGGTAAGGCTTCCGCTTCAGGTCGAATTTAGCCAGCCCGTCGGCATCTGACGTGGTTTTAACCAGAACCTGTTTCTGATAATCGAGCAGTTGCAGCTCGACACCCGGCATTGGTTTGGCGGTTAAAATATCGGTAACGGCCACAAGCATGCTGTTATCGCTGCCGCGTTTGGCTATCAGCCCTAAATTGGAGGTAAGTATATTGCGGGTAGCCCAGCGCTGCTTGGTATAGTACGATTCGGTGCAGGCATTGTCCCTGTCTTCCCAACTGTAATTATCAGGGTAATAGTTATCGTAGCGCTGCCAAAAATCATCATCCTCGTCACTTATCTTGCTGGTGTTATCACCGGCATACTCGTAACCGTCATACCCTTCTTCGTCCTCGTTTGGCTTTGCCACACCGCTAACGCTGCAGTTATACAAGGAGTATTGCTTGCGGAAACCTATCAGCACCCGGTAAATAGCGCCCGGTTCGGTACGCACCAGCTGGTCAATATCCAGCCTAAATCGGTTCTTTTTGGCCAGGTTAAGTGATTTGTCCTTATCAAGCCTGATGGTTTTTTGCACAACCGGCTTGCCTACCTGCCGCAGCTCAAACCCGCCGTCGAAACCATTACTTTGGAAGTATTGCGGTATATTGTTCTCAAATATCTTAATGATGGTCACGTCCACCGCCGACAGGTTTACCGCCTCAAACGGCATCATTAACCTGCCCGAGTTTGGCAGGATAACCCCCTTACCGGGGATAGTTACCGATGGCAGCCGGTTCTCAAAAAACACGCTTGCTGTATAGGTTTTGGTAGTTTTTTTGTTGGATATGTTTTCGATACCCGGGCTTACGGTGACGGTGTAGTTGCCCTGCAGCCGTTCGGGGGCATACAGTTTCACTACGCTGCCGTCAATGGTGTAGGCAGGGTCGCTGATGTCATTAACACTGATCAATCCGTTCAGTTCCTGGCCTACCATAATGGCATCAGAGAACTGCACTTCAATATATTGGTCGTTATCCTGCACGGCACGTACGGCCAGCAGTTTGAAATCGCCAATAGCGGGAATATTAAAATTTTGGCGGCCTTGTTTACCGGCATCAATGCTGCTGCCATCCCAGCTAACGGCAAGCGCGTTTGTTTTGCCATTTCCGCGGGTTAAGCCGTCTACAGTAAATAAATGGGTGCGGCTGGCGGTTTTATGTTGCCAGCTTATTTTAACCGGGGCAGTGTAGTTTGCGGATATTATCTTTTCTATTTTGGCAGGGTCCTCTACGTCGGCGGTTTGGATAACGCCGCCCAGTTTCATTTTATCTTTAGACATGCCGGTGGCCGTCCTCAAACCAGTAAAGGCTACCGAAAAATCAGGCTTAATGGTTTGAAATCCAAAACTGAAACTTTCAAATTTACCGGATACATCAATAACCCGCCCCAAATTAAACTCGGCGTCGTAGGATTGCCCCGGTGTTAGCCGTTCTTCGGGCTTAAATTCAATGGTACGCGCGTCGGCCCAGTAGGCCTTGCCTTTTATGGACGGCGAAAAATTAAACAGGTCTGCCGGAAGTTCCCCGTCTGCCTGGTGGGTTACGGGCACATCGCCGGCAAGTTTTATGCGGATAGTGCTTTGTTTGGATATTACCCCGGCCGTATAAGCCTCAATATATTTCCCGAAAGCAGGGTCTACAGGCATTTTTGGCGGCCTGCTGATAAAGAAATAGCTAACAATGAAGATCAATACGAGGGCTACGCCAATGGTGATCAATCTTTTACGGTCGTACAAAAGATTGTACTTCTTATCCATAGTATGAGGTTATAATTAACAGTAAATATAGCCGCCTATGCAGTCTATTCCAAAGAAGTGCGGTTTTTATTTTTTATATGAAGATTTGACGGACGAATTTTATTTTATCATCACGCCGGGTTTGTTTACCACCGGCAGCTTTATCAAATTCATATCAACAATGCTCTCGGGAAGGAAGATAAATTTCTTGTCGTAAATGTCTTTGCCGCTGTAATAACTCAGCCAGTACTCGTTGGTAAGCCCGAAAGTTTCTTCATCTATCGGCTCGATCACTACAAAGGCGCCGGGTTCCAGTTTAGGGAACATGTGCCGCAGGGTAGAGGTTTTTACCTGCTTGCCGTCCTTTTCGCCATAACCGCGCGAGGTGATCAGTACATTTTCGATAGGTTCTTTTTTGAGGTTGATGAGGTAGACATACCATATCTTAGACTCAATATTTTCACTTTCCAATGCCACGCCAACTGCTATATCCTTTACATTATTCTCAGGCAGGTCCTTTATCATATGCTCAATTCTACAGGAGTTAAAATTATAGAAATATTTTAGTATAACTTCATAAGGCGGGCTTCAATGTAAAAAAATTAGGATAAACGTATTTCAATCGATATTTATACTAATTTCAATCGATTTCTATCAAACCATATTTAAACCGGAAATGATATCTTTTATAACATCCCTGCGTATTTTTAGCGCCTTTATCATTTTGTGGGCAGCATTTGCCTTTGGCCCTTTTTCTGCAATCGCCCCCAAAGATAAGGTTAGGATACTCATTATCAGCTCGCCATTTGACCATCCCTATGGGTCGCACATGTACGAGCATGAGGGAAAACTGCTGGCTAAATGCCTGGAGCAAACTCCGGGCGTAGAGGCTGTCACCTCGTACGGCTGGCCAAAAGATCCCGCAGTATTAAAAAATGTAAAAGGGCTGGTATTTTACAGCAAATCAGCCTTCGACCTGATGATGGCAGATTCGGTTACCAAAGGGCAGGCGATGGAATTGCTGAATAACAAAGTGGGGTTTAGCTGCATACACATGAGCACCTTGGCTACAGACGATAAAATGATCGGTCTGCTGGGTGCGCGCTGGTACTTTAAATGGCTGCCGGGTGAACGCTTAAACCTTGATGTGCGCCCGACCGGGATAATACAAGCCGATCCAAAGCACCCCATTAGCCGGGGCTGGAAAGATTTTGAGATGCGCGATGAGATATACCTGTCCACCATATTTCACCCAAAAGCAAAACCGCTGGTAAAAGCCAAAGCATTTGCCGGCGAGGAGGTAGTGGCCTGGACATTTGAACGTGAAAATGGCGGCCGCAGTTTTGGCACAACGTTGGGCCATTTCCACCAAACCTTTCGTACCGAAGCATTCCGCAAGCTGCTGGTTAACGCCATATTATGGACGGCAGGGGTGAAAGTACCTAAAGACGGCGCGCCCGTTAACATCACGCCTGCCGAAGATATATTGCCGCCTAACCCGCGTGCCGCTGCCATTGCCGCCGCGCAGCCGATAGATGAAGGACGCTTTGAAAAACAAGTGCTTGTACCTGCCTGCAACGACCCTATGCAAATAGCCGTGCGCGGTAATGGCGATGTTTATTTTATTGAGCGTAATGGCAATTTGCGGCTTTACGATGTTAAAAGCAAGCACGTAAAAACATTAGGTACTGTACCTGTATATAACCAGGGCGAAGTAGGTATGCTGGGTTTCGCGCTGGATAATGGCTTTGATAAATCGCAGGCGCTGTACCTGTTTTTTTGCCCTGCCGAAAAGAATACCAATATGCGCCTGTCCCGCTTTGTGCTAAAAAATGGTATGCTGGACATGACATCTGAAAAGATGCTGTTTGAATACCCGGGCGATACCAACAACGGGCACCAGGGCGGCGGCATTTACATGAGCGCCGACGGCGACCTGCTGATAGGCACCGGCGATAATACCAACCACATGCTCGAATTGCCGGTCGACCAGCGTGAAGGCTTCGAGAAATTTGACGCGCAGCGCTCATCGGCCAATACAAACAGCCTGCGTGGTAAAATACTGCGCATTCACCCATTGGCCGACGGCAGCTATACCATTCCGCCAGGTAATTTATTTGAAAAGACCGACCGTACGCGGCCCGAGATATTTGCTATGGGCGTACGCAACGGCTTCCGCGTAGTTGAAGACCC
>JBDSIC010000029.1:0-5838 GCA_039918195.1 Mucilaginibacter sp. | reverse complement strand
GGTGTATCTATCGCTATCATCAACAGTAAGGAGATGGGCAAAATTCGCCAGATAGAGCGTACCATCGGTAAAAAATTCGTGAAGACAGAAATACCTTCGGGTTTTGATGTTTGCGAGAAACAATTATTTGCATTGGTTCACAAAGTACATAACGTACAGGTTAACGATTCGCAGATTGAGCAATACATCCCGCGTATAATGGATGAGTTTGCCGATTTGAGCAAGGAAGAAGTGATCAAGCGTTTTGCCTCGTTAGAGTTTAACCGCTTTTTAGATTACTACCAAAATGCACCTGACTTAAACGCTGTGTTTGAAGACAGGCCATTGCGTGATGGTGACCGTGGTAGCCGTGGCGAGCGTCCGGATAAATCAGAATTTACCCGTTTGTTTATCAATTTAGGCTCGGTTGACGAGTTTAACCGCGGCGACCTTTTAGGTTACGTTTGTAATAATAGCGGCATAAGTGGTCGTACTGTTGGTAAAATAGATGTTAAAGGCGTTTATTCGTTTTTTGAAGTTGCCAACGACGATACTAACAAAGTAATAGAGGCTTTTAAAACGGTTGAGTTTAAAGGCCGCCCTGTACGTATAGAAATATCAGGCGAAGGTGTTAGCGAAACCCGTAGTGGTGGTGGCGAACGCCGCGAAGGTGGCTATAAGCGCCGCGAAGGTGGTAGTGGTGGCTGTTTCCGCGACCGTAACGCCGGTGGCGGTGAGCGCCGTGAAGGTGGTTACAAAGGCAATAACGGCAGCAGTGGCGGTGGTTTCCGCGACTTCTCCGGCAAACGCCGCGAGGACCGTCCCGAACGCCGCAGAAGATTCTAATAGCTCCTTCACAGGAGTGAGTGATTAGTTTGCTAAAGCCCTTCCGTTATGGAAGGGCTTTTTTGTTCATATTATAAAGGAGAAACGGCGATGTCATCTCGAATGAGTTATGAGGAGAGATCTTATACGCCCTGCCGGGTGGGCAAAAGCCGAGTTATATTAGAGCTCATTCCAATAACACTTTTCAATAACTTCATCAGGCTGCTGGTATTCTTTTACTTCCTCTTCATCGCTTACAGCATAACCCAATAAACTTGAAAATATTATTGTTTCCTTATTTGAAATGATCCCGTCAATTACCTTTATAGCAGCTGCTATTTCTTCAGTTGGTGTATTAGCTTCAAACATATTCATATGAATATGCCAGCCGAATTTCTCATCTTTCGCAAAACCGATCGTTATTTCTTTTGCTTGGGTAGAAATCCGTAAAGTTATTTTTCCATTAGGGCTGCTATAATCAATGAAGGCTTCCCCTGAATCAAAAATTTTAAAATTGATAAGTTTAGGAAATCGCTCACGCAAAGCCGTTATTACATATTCTGAGAATGCGTTTTGATCCATATATTAATATAAATTCGAGCCCAATAGCTATCGGGTTGAACATTCGAAATCGGAAGTCAAAAACTAATCCACCTTATCCACCAGATCGGCTTTCTTCACATATACCCGTCTGCCTTTTTTATTTACATAATAGTAGTACGAGTTTTTATCGATATAAATGGTTTGACCACCGGGGGCAACTTTGCCGGCATATTTTTTATCTACCACTGCCGAAGCACCTTTAGAGGCAACCTCCGCAGTTTTGTTACCTACTTTACTGGCAGTTTTTTCAATATCCTTACCCACAGTTTGGGCATAACTTTGTGAAGCTACAAATACGCCTGCCGCTAACATGGCAGCCTTTACTATATTTTTCATAAGACAGAGTTGTTAAGTGTTTAAATACTAACACAACTTCTCTGCCAGTTGTTTCATTTCAAGGGTAGCGGATTTTCTGCCGTAAAGGATGTTATACACGGCATCGCAAATTGGCATACTAACATTATATTGCTTGTTTACCTCATGCAGGCATTTTATAGCGTAGTAGCCTTCGGCAACCATGTTCATTTCCAATTGTGCCGAGGTAACGGTATAGCCTTTCCCAATCATTTTACCAAAGGTACGGTTACGGCTAAATTGCGAATAGGCTGTTACCAAAAGGTCGCCTAAATAGGCGGTTTCTTTGATGTCACGGTCAATTGGGTGCACCGCATCAACAAAGCGTTTCAGTTCGCGTATGGCATTTGAAATTAGTACCGACTGGAAATTATCGCCATAGCCGAGGCCATGGCAAATGCCGCTGGCTACCGCGTAAATATTTTTTAATACGGCTGCATATTCAGTACCATAAATATCATCTGATACAATGGTTTTGATATACCGGGTATTGATCATCCCGGCAAATTCGGCAGCCAGTTCCGTATCAAGCGAAGCAATAGTGAGGTACGAAAGCTTTTCAAGCGCCACCTCTTCGGCGTGGCAAGGGCCGCTTATAACCACAATATCATTAATGGGAATATGGTAGTGATGGTGCAAAAATTCCCCTATAATCTGGTTCTCATCAGGCACTATGCCTTTTATGGCAGATATGATCTTTTTCCCCGCAAGGTCGGCGGGGGTAATGTCTGTTAAAGCGGCTTTTAAAAATGCGGCGGGCACATTCAGCAATACAAAATCAGCCTGCGCAATAATATGTTTTATATCATCAGATATATTTTCTGCCGGAAGTTTTATCTCAACCGAACTCAGGTAGTGCGGGTTATGGTGAAATTTATGGATATGCTCAACATTTGGCGCGCTGCGCATCCACCAAAATATCTCTTTCGGCGTAGTGTTATCGGCCAGCATTTTAATATTTGCCGTTGCCCAGCTGCCGCCGCCTATTACAGCTATTTTCTTTTTTTGATTATGCATCAATACTAAAATGTCCTGCCGGGTAAAATGTTTCCGGCAGGACAAATTTAGTTATTTTAGTGAATTGTGAGTGGTGAGGAGTGAGTAGGGAATAGTTATGCTTTTTCTTAAGCCATAACTACTTAATGTTCTACTCAGGTTTCTTCTTTTCATCTGTGTTAAACAGCTTGGCTTTATCCACTTTCTCTACAATATCGCCATCTTTCAGCGATTTCGAGATAGCTGAATATGGCGCGGATATTACTTCATCGCCGGCTTTTAAGCCTGATAATATCTGTATATAGGTGTCATCCTGTATACCCGTGGTTACCTGTACCTGCTTGGCTTTGCCTGCATTAAATACAAAAACATATTCTTTTGCCGGTGCCGACAGTTGCTTTTTGGCATCGTCATCATCATCTTCTTCTTTAGCAGGGGGGGCAGCATCTTCTTTTTTATCAGCACGCGTAGTTACCGATTGTATAGGTACTGCAAGCGCTTTTACGTTATTTGTTTTTATCTCAACCGTAGCTGTCAGTCCCGGGCGGAAAGGCGAAGGGTTTTTAGCATCCTTATTAATAAGACTCATGTACGATTCGGGATTGATACGCACTTTAACGGTAAAGTTGGTCACCTGGTCGGCGTTGGTACCTACTACGTTAGCTGAGCTGCCTATCTCGGTTACCCTGCCCGTAAATTTCTTACCCAGGAAAGCATCTACTTCAATATCAGATTCATCGCCAAGGCTAATACGGTTAATGTCATTCTCGTTAACATCAACATTTACATCCATATCGGTAAGGTTGGATATCGTCATCAACTCGGTGCCTGCCATTTGGATGGTACCTAACACGCGTTCACCTTTTTCAATGGATAGTTTTGATACTACACCGTCATTAGGGGCAAATATGGTGGTTTTAGCCAGGTTATCTGATGCCTCTTTAACAGATGCGTGTGATTGCTCCAGCCCAAACCTTGAACCTATAACATTTTGCTTTGCAGCTTCAAGGCTTGCTTTAGCGCCTTCATAGTCGGCTTTGGCTTTTTCAAATTCGGCTATGGTAAGCACTTTGGCGTCAAAAAGTTCTTTACTGCGTTTGTAGATAGATGCCTGGTTTTCAAAAGTAGCTTGCGATTGTTTCAGCATTTGCGATGAATTGCCCACACTGGCTTTTTGGGTGTTATATGATGCTACCGCGCGCTCGTAACCCGACTGTAATATGTCCGGCCTGATACGGCAAAGCAACTGACCCTTTTTAACCACATCGCCTTCTTTTATCGGCAGGTCTACAACTTCGCCAGATACCTCGGCGCTTATCTTTACCTCAACGTGCGGTTTTATCTTGCCGCTGGCCGAAACAGTTTCGACAATATTACGCTGAGCCGCTTTTTCTACAGCCACCTCTGTTTTACTCGGGCCGCCTATTATACCTGTCAGCTTGCCAATTACCAGCAATACGATACATACGCCCAGTATAATTAAAATATATTTAGTAGTTTTTCCCATGGTTAATATGTTAAAGTGTTATAGGCATGCCCAGGTAATAATCAATTACTTTACTCCTGAAAACCAGCTGATATTGTGCCTGTATCATATCAAACTGCGCTTTGTTTAAATTAGTTAACGAAGTATTTAAATCAAGTGAGTTTATCAGCCCGACATTAAATCGCTTCAAAATTACATCATATGCATCTTTATTGGCATTATAAGTTTGCGTTGCCGAATGGTATCGTTTTTCGGCAGCCTGCACATCCCATACCGCCTGGTATATTATTTTGCTTAAATTATTTTTTGCCAACTGTGCGGTAAGTTCAGCGTTTTGATAGGTAATCTTTGCCTTACGTACCGATGTGCGGGTAGCGAACCTTGTGAAAATAGGTATCTGTAAATTAATGCCTATTTGTTGGTAAAAGTTATCTCCTAACTGGCCGAATAAACTTGGTTTAACAAAAATTGGTTCGGGTACACGGCCAAAAACGGTATCAGCCGCGGCATTATTTACTATGCCAACCGGTCTCCTTACAATCGAGGTTCCTACGGCCCTTTGGTAAATGCTCGAATAGTTTGAACCTAACGTTGCAAACATGGCTACTGTAGGATAGTACCCCCCCTTGGCAATCTTGATACCTTGTAAGTAAGCATCGCGGCGCAATTCAGCTAACCTAACATCAGGGTTTACCGACACTGCTGCGTTGTAAACATCCTCAGCGCTGTAAATGGTTTTTATAGTTAGCTTGCTTATATCCGGCTTCTCTACTTCCAAAACTGTTTGAGGTGGTATCTCAAGGTATTGCTTTAAAGTCAATATTGATTGATCCAGCGCGTTTTGTGCATCGGTTACATTTAGGTCTGCAGTTGAAAGCTGCGCTTTTGCCTGCGAGAGGTCAGCCAGTGTTTGATTGCCAGCTTTAAAGCTGATTTCCGAACGATTAAGTGTCAACCGCGATACATCAGTTTGTTGCTTTGCAGCCGTTACCAAATCCTGATTATTTAACACGGACAGGTATGTGGTAATAACATTTAAAATCAGGTCATTCTTCACTTTAGCAGTATTGGTTTGGTCCGCCTCCAGCAAAATTTTATTTTGTATGATTTGGTTGCGCAGCTGCCCACCTTGAAATAGTATTACCTGAGTACTCAAAGAACCATAAGCAGTAAATATACGCTCGTTGGTGAATGAGTAACTTGATTGGTCAAGGCTTCGTCCGAAATTGTAAGATCCCTGTGCATTGGCGGCCAAGTCGGGCAGGCGATTATATTTCGATTGTTTTAGCGTCTCCTCCGTTATGGCCTCGTTAAACTGCGCCTGTTTAATGGTCAGGTTACGTTCAAGCGCCAGTTCAACAGCTTTCAGCAGGCCTATTTTTTCCTGTGCAAAGGCGTTTATGCTGGTTGATAGCAGTATGATGGAGCAAATTATTATTCTAAACATTCTAAATGTTGTTTGTTTCATGTGGGATACGGTTTTAGCACCTAAAGGTTACCTGCCAAAGTTTTATTTATTAAAAATGAAACATTTACCTTAATTTGTATCATGTACCTGGTTAAAACACCCCGCCTGCTAAAATTACTGTATCCGC
>JBDSIC010000028.1:0-7103 GCA_039918195.1 Mucilaginibacter sp. | reverse complement strand
TTACCGCTTGGCACCAAGATCAACGTAAATTTAGGCGAGGTTGTTAAAGGCGGCCGTACCGTATTGGCCGAACTGCCTGCAGCAATAAAACCAATTAAAACTCCTAAGAAATAACCTAATTAAAATAATCGTCATCCCGACCCGATAGCTATCGGGTTGTTTCGGGATCTCAAAGACAGGAGAATGACTTGGCATATGAGATGCTGAAACAAGTTCAGCATGACGTTATGATTGCCGTGCATTCCACATCAATTTACTACCTTTTTTTTACATATTCAACCAAACAATTTACCCATTCAACTGCTGATAATATGGCGGTTATTCTTGTTTTTATAAATAACTTCGCCTGCTGTATGCTACCCGGTACATCTCTATGAAAAAATTACTTCTGCTTATACCTGTCCTGTTTATACTATCGTGTAAGCAGAATGCCGAAAATGAAAATAAAAGGCTTAACCTGCTGGCCTGCGAATATGTACGCCTCGGCCTTACCATTGGCCAGTACGATGCCGATTTTGTAGATGCCTATTACGGTCCCGATTCGCTTAAACCAAAACATGCCGCCGGGGAAACCTTCCCTAAGGACAGTCTGCTGGCATCCATAAACGAGTTGATGAATAGCCTTAAGGATGAAGGCGAAGCAGCAACTGTTGACTCCAACCGCATCAGGGCACACTGGCTGTATAGCCAGCTCATTGCTTTCAGGGAGCGGATAAGGATATACGCGGAAGACTATACATCTTTCGACGAAGAAGCAAAACAACTTTTTGGCGTTACGCCGCCTGTTTATAAAGAAGAATATTTTGAAAAACAAGTTGACCTGCTGGATAGCATATTACCCGGCAATGGTAACGTGAACGACCGCTTCCAAAAGCTGGCCAATAAATTTGTCATCCCGAAAGAAAAACTGGATACGGTTATAAAAGCCGCCATTGCCGAAGCACGCAAACGTACCCTAACCCATTATAAATTACCCACCGGCGAAGCCTTTAAACTGGAATTTGTAACGGATAAGCCCTGGTCGGGTTATAACTGGTATAAGGGTAATTTCCAAAGCATAGTACAGATAAATACTGATACCAAAATTTTTATTAACCGCGCCATTGATGTGGGCAGCCACGAAAGCTACCCCGGTCATCATGTGTATAATATGATGCTTGAAAAGAACCTTTACCGAGATAAAGGCTGGGTAGAGATATCCTTATACCCGTTATTCAGCCCGCAATCCTTAATTGCCGAGGGCAGCGCCAACTACGGAGTAGAAATGGCCTTCCCGGGCGAGGAAAAGGCAAAGTTTGCCAAAAATGTACTATTGCCGATGGCAGGGCTGGATACCGCCGGTATCGACCTTTACTTTAAAGCACTGGCCATAAAAGGCACTTTGGATTACGCCCGTAACGAGGTTGCAAGGGGCTTGATCGATAAAACAATGTCGGAGTATGAAGCGCTTAGCTATCTTAAAAAATACGCCCTCATGAATAACGAGACCGCTAACAAAACCCTCAGCTTCATCAAAAAATACCGCAGCTACGTTATTAACTACAATTACGGGCAGGACTTGGTAAGGGAGCATATTGAACGCAATGGCGGCAGTGCTAAAAACATCGCTAAACGCTGGGAATTGTTCGGGGTACTGTTAACTAACGAGATAAATACCGGGGATTTGGTTAAGAAGTAAATACCCCCGAAAAGGGTGCGGCGGGACGTGAAGTGACTCGTCGCTTATTAGAACCCCTTCCTCCACCTTCCCGAGGGAAGGAATCGCACAGCCTCTGCTTTTTTTATTTTCTGTGCAGGTGCCTCACCTGCGATTCACTGCAAGATGTCCGCACCAACATCGGGAGATATCGAGATGAAATCACATCCATAGAAAAAGCCTTACTGAATATCAGCAAGGCTTTTTTGTATCGTAATAAATGCCGCAAGCGGCAGATAATTAAACTCTTTTTGATTTGATACGGGCTGCTTTACCTGTAAGGGCACGCAGGTAGTATAGTTTAGCACGACGTACTTTACCTACGCTGTTAACTTCTACTTTATCAATGTTTGGTGAGTTGATAGGGAATATACGCTCAACGCCTATACCGTTTGATACTTTACGTACAGTGAAAGTTTCTGATACGCCTACGCTGTTACGTTGTATAACAACACCCTGGTAAAGCTGTATACGCTCCTTGTTACCTTCCCTGATTTTATAATGCACAGTAACAGTATCACCTGCCTTAAAGGTAGGGAATGTGTTTTTTATTACTGATTGCTCTTCTACAAATTTTACTAAATCCATGATTTTTAGCCTTTAAAAGCGATTTTTAACCCGTAAAAATCGGATTGCAATTATAGGGATTTTTTTCGATAATAAAAAGTTGATTTTAAAAATTTCTGCAATGTTCATTCCTGGGCGTTGTAAGCAGGATAAACCGCTTTGTACTATCAAAATATTAGACTATCATTTCGAACGAAGAAACAAATCCTATACAGGGACATTTCGATTTGCATGACGTAGAAGATTTCTCTCTTCGTTCGAAATGACAGTCGGGGTAGAATGATCTACTTCAAAAGGTCCGGTCGGCGGGTTTTTGTACGTTCAAGCGCCTGCTCAAAGCGCCATTTTTCTACCTCGGGGGTATTGCCGCTTAACAGGATATCGGGCACCTTGTGGCCATTCCAGTCGGCGGGGCGGGTGTATACCGGCGCATCCAGCATATCATCCTGGAACGAGTCGGAGAGTGCCGAGGTCTCATCAGAAAGCACACCCGGTATCAGGCGCACTACTGCGTCTACCACAATAGCTGCCGGCAGCTCACCACCCGACAGGACGTAATCGCCGACAGATATTTCGCGGGTAACGTAAATATCCCGTATGCGCTGGTCAATGCCCTTATAATGACCGCATAGTATAATGATATTCTTTTTGATAGACAGCTGGTTGGCTATTTTTTGATTTAGCGTTTCACCATCGGGCGACATAAATATCACCTCGTCATATTCGCGTTCGGCCTTAAGTTTATCAATACAGGCCGCGAAGGGTGGGATGGTCATCACCATGCCGCTGCCACCGCCGTAGGGATAATCGTCTACGCTTTTCTGTTTGCCGGTAGCATACTCGCGCAGGTTATGTACATGTATCTCGGCAATGCCTTTCTTTTGTGCCCGTAGTAATATGGAGTGGGCAAAGGGGCTTTCCAGTAATGCCGGCAACACGGTAATGATATCAAAACGCATGGGGCAAATATAGTGAAAACCCCCTAGCCCCCTGAAGGGGGAACAAAAACTTACCTGTCATTCTTCGCTACGCTAGAATGACAGATAGAATAATGATTGGTTTTTAGACCTTTCAAAAGCTCCCCCTTCAGGGGGTTGGGGGGTTAGTCGTTTTCTTCCAGCAGAAATATCTCTTCTACCTTCTTTTCAAAAACCCTGGCAATTTTTAGGGCCAGTACGGTTGATGGCACGTATTTATTGCTTTCGATGGTATTTATGGTTTGGCGGGACACGCCTATCAGTTCGGCCAGTTCGGCCTGGGTGATATTTTTGATGGCGCGCTCAACGCGGAGGCTGTTTTTCATATTTTATTCCTCCATTTTTAGTTCGCGGTTCGATTGATAAACCACCCACCTGAAACGTATGATAAAGAATACCAAAGGTGTAAACATGTAATGTGCCGCTACACCTATGAACAGATGCCAGTCGCTTATAAAAAGAATGCACGGGATTAAAATAGCATAATTAAAATAAACCGCCCATTGTAACGAATCAAGGCGTAGCTGCGCTATCCTTTCATCTTCTATCTTTTCTTTTGAAAATGCTACCAGAAGTAACCCGATAACTATTAGCAATAAGATAATCATATTGAAAAAGTGATCTGTAAAAAATGAGGCCCCCGGATGTTCGTTGCCATCAGCCAAAAATTTCTTAAAAAGCGCAAGTGGTAAATATGCGACAAAACACAGGTAGCCAACTAAGCGTGCCCAATGAGGAAATAAGAAACGTGTTTTCATAATTTGTAAAGTTTGTTTTAACAAATGTAAAACAAACTTTACATAAGTCAAGCATACTTGACAAAATATTTTTAATCCAGATAAATATCGAGCAATCCCTCGGGCAGATCGACGGTCACGATGCTTTGCACTATGTCAATACCTTTAATGATCTCTTCGTTCAGGGGGAATAGAACCTCGCAGTTTTTATAGGTCACCGTGGCTATCAACTGCTGGGGATACTCGTGTATATCGGTTATTACACCTAACTCCCCTTCGTATATATCAACCGCGGTAAAACCTTTCAGGTCCATCAGGGTAAAATCTTCTTCTTTCTTTTTAGGCTTTATTTTGTTGGGCAGATAGATGTTCTTTTTTACCAGCAGTGAGGCCTTCTCGATCGTATCAACATCCTCCAGGTTTAGATAAACCGTACCGGGCATAGGGTACTTTACCGATTTTACAAAGTAAGGCACCAGCTTGCCGGCCATATCAACAAAAACAGCTTTGAACTTAATGGCATTCAGCCCGTCTATGTCAACATACAGCTGCATCTCGCCTTTCAACCCTTTGGTTTTTAAGATGCTGCCTATCCTGAAACAATCCTCAACTTTCATTTCAAATAATGTTTTAAACAACAATGGCGATGACCGTTTGGTGCATCGCCATTATATAATGAGTTATTGAATATAATTATTCAGCGTCTTCTTTTTTAGTTTCTTCTGTTGCTTCGGCAGCAGGAGCTTCTTCAGCAGCAGCTTCGGCAACCGGTGCTTCTTCAGCTACAGCGGCAGGAGCTTCAACTTCAGCAACTGGAGCTTCTTCGGCTACAGCAGCAGGGGCTTCAACCTCAACTTCAGGAGCTTCTTCAACAGCAACTTCTTCTTCTTCTTCCACTTCAGCAACTTCATCAGCAGGAGGCGTGTTTTTAGCAGCTATTGCAGCAGCCCTGTCTTCTTTTTTCTTAGCTTCAGCAGCTAAAGCAGTTTTACGTGCATCGTCTTTAGCAGAAGTTAAGCCTGATTTTTTACCGCTTATTTTCTCGTCTTTCAAACCGGCCCATTCAGCAAATTTAGCATCAGCTTGTTCTTGCGTTAAAGCACCTTTTTTAATACCGCCTTCAAGGTGTTTTTTGTATAAAACGCCTTTATATGATAATATAGCGCGGCAAGTATCAGTTGGCTGTGCGCCATTGCTTACCCACTCAAAAGTTTTATCAAAGTTAATATCAATAGTAGCCGGGTTGGTGTTAGGGTTGTATGAACCTAAACGCTCAATAAAGCGGCCGTCGCGTGGTGCACGTGCGTCTGCTACCACAATGTAGTAAAAAGGTTTTCCTTTTTTACCGTGTCTTTGCAATCTGATCTTAGTTGCCATGTTTCTTTTATTTTATGTATTCAACATTATCCCGGAGTTTCTTTCAGCGGGAGCGCAAAGGTATGAAAAATAATTATATCTTAAAATCCTCTGCTATAAATAATTATTAAGTGTTTAAATCTAGCCCCCAATGGTGTATTTTTGACACTATGAATAACAAATTACGCCTTGCGATAGATATGGATGAGGTTTTAGCAGACACCATCGGGAAGTTTATCACATTATACAACCAAAAGCACCACACTAATTTTCATATGGATGATATGCAGCCCGGCAAAGAATTTAAGGAATTGCTGCCGGCCGAATTACGCCACACCTTAAGAGAATACATTAACGAGCCCGGCTTTTTCAGGGATATCCCGGTAATGGAGGGGGCGCTTACTGTATTACCAAAACTGGCCGAAAAGTACGATGTGTATATCGTTTCGGCAGCTATGGAGTTTAAAAACTCGCTGGCTGATAAACTGGATTGGCTTAACGAGCATTTCCCTTATATATCCTGGACCAACATAATTTTTTGCGGCCACAAAATTGTGAACGTAGATATTTTAATTGACGACCGCGTTAAAAACTTTGTGAATTTTGATGGCAGGAAGCTGCTTTTTACGTCTCCGCATAATTTAACTTATGATGAGTTTGAACGGGTAAATACCTGGGATGAGGTGGCAGCTGCATTATTGTAGCCAAAGTAAAAATGTCATTCGAACGAAGATAGAAATCGAGCGGAGCGTGGCAATCTCTTTAAGCTGAGTTGGTGGAATGTAAAGAGATTGCTTCGTCGTTCCTCCTCAGCAATGACGCGCGGGGATGAATGCGTTCGTCTGCGACGAGTGCTTAACATGGTTAAGCATTTGAAATGCGAATCGCGATGCAATCGCTTAACTACGTTAAGCACTCATTATAAATGAGCGCAAGAAACAGAAGCTTTATGTGGAAGCGTTCAAAAGTTCCCCGTTCAGGGGGTTAGGGGGTTTCTTTTTGATAGTCCTTATGCACTATCAAAAAACTGGCCCGTTCTTCTTTATGGAAAGGAATATCCCAGTTGCCCTGGTAGCTTATTTTGGTGGGCAGCAATTCTCCGTCGAAGTTGTTCATTTCAATATTCATCTGCACATTAAAATCAAAGAACAGGTTATTGAACTTCATATCGATATACCGGCCTAATATCTGGAAGGTACGGGTATCAAATATGGTGGTCATTTCGTTGATCATAACATCGTTTGGCGCAGTGCTTGGCTTGCGTATCACCTTAAAACGGTACACGGGTATAGTATCGAGGTACTTGCCGCGCGCAAACTGGTAGGTGTAAAACTGCCGCATATCATTTGAAAATATCTCTGTTTTGCCGCTGATAAAAGGGATGCCCTTCACCTTAGTCCCTGGCCTGAAAATGAGGGTTTTCAACTTGGCTTTATACCCTTCGTTCTTACCCCCCGAGCCGGGAAGGGCGTCACCCTTAATAAAATCTGAGTTGTAAGCATTCATAAAAATGTAGTCGAACATTTCTACGGTATACAACTGGTATTTGCCGTTCTTCTTGTACAGCTTTCCGGTGTCCTGTTTAGCGATATATTGAATTTTATGCTTGCCGGCGACATTGCTGTGGCGCAGCTTACGGTATATTTTCCCGTCGACACGGTTTTTTTTGTCGTAGGTAAAAATGCGGTTCTCGGCAGTAAAGGCATAGGTCTTCATGTTACGGAAAGCCTTGTAAAAGCTGGTATCAGCCAGTACTGCATCAATAAAATC
>JBDSIC010000027.1:0-10508 GCA_039918195.1 Mucilaginibacter sp. | reverse complement strand
TTTTTACAGAAATAGGCGTATTTTTTATTTAAGACCATTTTTAAGGCTTATAAGCGATTTTAGGTTTTTTATGAAAGGTATTATTAAAAAATAAAAATATGCCCTTAAAATTAAAATATATATAAATAATTGATTATCAATTATTTATATAGTTATCTTGTTAAATGAACCATCAAAACCGATATATCCGAAGGCGATACACCCGAAATGCGGGATGCCTGGCCTAAAGTACGCGGTTTTATTTTCATTAGCTTTTCGCGGGCTTCTTTTGATACCGAAACCAGTTGCTGATAATTAAAGTCGGGATTGATGGCCCGGTCTTCCATTTTTTTCATCTTCTCAACTATCTCCAGTTCCTTCTCAAAATAACTCTCATATTTGATTTTTATTTCAGCCTGCTCTATAGTTTCTTTATCAAAGCCCGATAATAATTCGTTTAAAGGCACGTCAGCTTTCCGCAGATCTTCAAAACCAACTTGCGGCCTGCTTAACAAATTAAACAGTTTTGCACCCTGGCTGATGTTGCTTGTCCCTAACTCGTCAAGCAGTATATTCACATTTACCGGATCAATAGACCGTGAACGGGTGTAGGCAACAATAGCATCCGAGTTTTTTACTTTGTCAGCCACCTTCGCTAATCGCTCATCGCTGATCAATCCTAACTCGTGGCCAATAGGGCTTAACCTAATGTCAGCATTATCCTGGCGTAGTAGCAAGCGATGTTCGGCACGCGAGGTAAACATGCGGTAAGGTTCTTCTGTTCCCTTTGTAACCAGGTCGTCTATTAGTACACCTATGTACGATTCAGAGCGCTTCATAATAAGTTCATGCTTGTCGTGCACTTTTTGATGTGCATTAATGCCCGCGATGAAACCTTGCGAAGCCGCTTCTTCGTACCCCGTGGTGCCGTTTATCTGGCCTGCGAAATAGAGATTGCTGATCTGTTTGGTTTCTAAAGTAAGGCCTAACTGGGTCGGGGGGAAGTAATCGTACTCGATGGCATAACCCGGCCTGAACATTTTAGCATTTTCAAACCCCGGTATTTTGGTGAGTGCTTTATACTGCACATCTTCAGGTAGCGAAGTAGAGAAGCCGTTAACATATATCTCTACAGTATCTAAACCTTCCGGTTCTACAAATATTTGGTGCCGCTCGCGTTCGGCAAAACGGTTTATCTTATCTTCTATGGAGGGGCAATAGCGGGGTCCTAAACCTTTAATACGCCCGGTAAACATAGGTGAACGCTCGAAGCCTTCCTTTAGGGTTTCATGTACGTCAAGGTTGGTATAGGTTATCCAGCAGCAGCGTTGTTCTTTTATCTGTTCTACATCTGTATAAGAAAATTTGCCCCGAACATCATCACCCCATTGCTCTTCCATCAGGCTGTAGTTTAAACTACGGCCATCAACCCTTGGTGGGGTACCTGTTTTCATACGCCCAGCTTCAAAGCCAAGCTCTGTAAGCTGCTCGGTTAGTCCGGTAGCTGCCTTTTCACCGGTGCGGCCACCACCAAACTTTTTCTCTCCTATATGTATAACACCATTTAAAAAGGTGCCGTTAGTTAATACTACTGAATCTGCTTCTATCTCTACACCTATAGAGGTGCGAACTCCGCAAACAGTATTATTTTTCACGATAAGCGAACTCACCATATCCTGCCAGAAATCCACGTTTGGGGTTCGTTCCAGTGCTAAACGCCACTCTTCTGCAAAGCGCACCCTGTCGCTTTGCGCACGGGGGCTCCACATAGCCGGCCCTTTCGACTGATTAAGCATGCGGAACTGTATAGATGTTTTATCGGTAATAATACCCGAATAACCACCCATAGCATCAATTTCACGTACTATCTGTCCTTTGGCTACGCCACCCATTGCGGGGTTGCAACTCATTTGAGCAATAGTCCCCATATTCATCGTTACCAAAAGCACCGATGAACCAAGATTGGCTGCCGCCGCCGCTGCTTCACAACCTGCGTGCCCTGCACCAACTACTATTAAATTGTATTTCTTAAACATATTACCTCCATGTTCCACGTGGAACATTGTTTTAATAGATGCACCCGCTTTAAAGCAGGTAGTATGTTAAATGTTCCACGTGGAACATTATGCTTCTTTAAGCTCGCTCAATTCAAGCCAACGTACTCCTTTGTCTTCCAGCTTGATGGTTATAATAGCTATTTGGGCTAACACTTCGTTAAGCCTGTCGTTACTTATACCTGTAGCATTAAGCTGGTTATTAGCCTCTTTTAATGAAGTTTCTAACTTGCTTATCTCGCTTTCAAGCGTATCAAGTTCCTTTTGCTCTTTAAAACTTAGTTTATTCTTCTTTGGTTCGGCGATTTTTATCGGTTCCGGTGCAACTGGTTTTTGCTTTGCTGCCTGCTTGGCCTCGTCCAGTTCAATGCGATAGGACGAGTAATTGCCGTTAAATATTTTCATACTGCCACTCCCTTCCATAATAAATAGTTGGTCGGCCATTTTATCAAGCAGGTACCTATCATGCGATACGATCATCAGGATACCACCATAACTGGTTAAAAATTCTTCTAATACATTCAATGTATCAATATCTAAATCATTTGTCGGCTCATCCAATATCAGGAAGTTCGGGTTCTTCATCAGGATGTTCATCAACTGCAGCCTCTTTTTCTCGCCACCGCTTAAATTTGCCACAAAACCATGTTGCTTTTTAGGCGGAAACAAGAATAAAGTAAGTAATTGTGAAGCTGATATCAGCTTGCCATCGGCCATGGTAATATATTCAGCTACATTTTTTACAATGTCTATAACCCGTTCGTCTTCCTTAAATTTTATACCGGATTGGTGGAAGTAACCCATCACCGTGGTTTCGCCTTTGTCTACAACGCCGCTGTCCGGCTGTAAATTGCCTGTTAGTAGGTTCAGCAGTGTTGATTTTCCGCTGCCGTTTTTACCGGCAAGGCCAATGCGGTCACCTTTTTTGAATACATAGCTAAAATCATCTATCAGCTTAATTTCCTTAAAGGCTTTGCTAATATGCTTTAACTCCATTATTTTATTACCCTGCCTGGCGGTTTTCATGGTCAATTCAACCTTTTCCTTCGGACCGGCATTTTTGGTCTTGTCCTCCAGCTCGTAAAACGAATTGATACGCGACTGTGATTTAGTGCCGCGCGCCTGTGGCTGCCTGCGCATCCATTCCAGCTCTTTTTTCAGCAATTGCGAGTTTTTATGAAACTGCGCCTCGTCGGTAGCTTCACGCTCGGCCTTTTTCTCCAAATAATAACCGTAGTTGCCATTAAACGTAAATATTTTTCCGCGGTCTATCTCTATGATCTCGTTACATACGTTATCCAGGAAATACCTGTCGTGCGTAACCATCAGGATGGTTTTGTTGCCTTCGGTCAATAGTTTTTCCAGCCATTCAATGGTATCAATATCCAAATGGTTGGTAGGCTCATCTAAAATATAGATATCCGGGTCCTCAATAAGCAGGCGGGCCAAGGCAAGCCTTTTCTTTTGCCCCCCGGATAGAGAAGTAATGTTTTGGTTAAGGTGGTGAATATCCAGCCGGCCCAAAATGGTCTTAATCTTATACTCGTACTCCCAGGCGTCAACCTCGCTCAACTCTTCCATTATCTTTTCAATGGCTTTAGCGTTGTCGGGGTCGTTCTCTAACAGCTCCTCGTATTTTTTGATAAGCTGCTGCTGTATATTATCCTCGTGGAATATATAATCGCTTATGGTAATCGAGTTTTTAAAGCCGGGGTCTTGCTCCAAATAACCCACCCGCAAGTCACGGCTACGTACAACCTTGCCTTCTGTCGGCAAGAACTCGCCTGAAAGCAGTTTTAATAAGGTAGACTTGCCCGCACCGTTGATACCTACCAATGCCACCCTTCTGCCACGGTTTATACCAATGGTCAGGTTTTTAAACAACCAATGGTCGTGAAACGAATGCCCTAAATTCTCTGCCGATACGTATGTACTCACGCTAATTCCTTTATTTTATCTGATTGATGGATAAATACACCATCGTTATTTGTTAATGATTGATTGACCATCGCCTTTGCCACGGTGCTTGCAGCTATGCTTTGATATTTCTTCAGTCCGCCTATCATCAAATAGTTAAGTACGCTGAAGAGTCCGTTCAAAATTTGCTCTCCCGCCCGGGTATGCTCTTTTCTGCCGGTTAAAAACGAGGGACGATATATATGAAGGATATTAACTCCGGTGGCTTGTACATCCCGCTCCGTTTCGCCCTTGGTTTTTAAATAAAACTGCGATGAATTAAAATCAGCGCCCACTGATGAAACCAAATGATATTGCTTAACGCCATTTTCAACTGCCAATTGCGCTAACTGAACAGGATAATCGTGGTCTATTTTACGATAGACCGCTTTGTCCGGTGTTTTGGCATTGGTGCTACCCAGGCAGCTAAAAAGCGCATGGCCATTAATGATAGTTGTATATTTATCCAGCGTATCAAAGTTTACAACAGCCTGCTTTAATTTGGGGTGTGATAGGGGTAACGTTTTCCTAACCAATACCAAAACCTCGTCGTACTCAGGATGTTGTAATAGCAAGTTCACCAAATTGCTGCCAATTAGTCCACTTGCGCCCGCTATGATTGCTTTATATGCCATTTTTGCCTTCAAAAAACATGCAAAAATACGCATAAATAATTTGTGGAATAATAATTGTATGTTTAAACATATAATTAATGATAACATTATGAAAAAAGTATATCATGCCGCTGATAAACGCGGCTATAACGACATCGGATGGTTAAAGGCCAACTTCTCTTTTAGCTTCGGCCAATTCTATGATCCTGATAAAGTGAACTTTGGTGCGCTGCGTGTTTTAAACGATGATATCATAGGCCGGGGTATGGGTTTCGGCATGCACCCGCACGACAATATGGAGATTATTACCATAGTACTTGACGGCGCATTGGAGCACCAGGATAGTATGGGCAACAAAGGCATTATCCAGGCCGGCGAGGTGCAGGTAATGTCCGCCGGTACAGGCGTAAGGCACTCGGAATATAATCCCCTAACGGACAAAGATACCAGCAGCCTGCAAATATGGTTGTTCCCCAAAGAGCAGGACATCACTCCCCGTTACGACCAAAAGAGCTTTACCGACGCATTAAAACTAAATGAACTGGCAACGCTGATATCCCCCGAAAAAGATGGCAAGGCGCTTTGGATTAACCAGGATGCCACCTTCAGTATGGGCGAATTTGAGGCCGGTAAGCAAATACAATATGATATGAAGACCCCAGGCAACGGCGCTTATATCTTTCTTTTAGAAGGCTCGGTGAAAATAGATGATGCAACACTAAACAAAAGGGATGCGCTCGGTGTTTATGATACCAGTTCCGTAACCATTGAAACCTTTGCGCAATCGCGTTTGCTGATACTCGAAGTTCCTATGTAATAGCACCATCTGCGCGTAAATTCCGGTGTGTTCCCGAACATGCACAAAACAAATATTATTGTTATGTTGCAGTTGTGAATTAGAATAAGATTTTATGACAGAGGAAGTTATACCCGCCTGGAAAAAATGGCTTGAAGGCATCGGAGAACAATGCGTGTTCCTGGGGCGCTTTGTGCGCAATATTTTTGCCGGCGGTTTTGAGTGGTCGGAGTTTGTGCGGCAATGCTACGAGATAGGCTACCGCTCCATTATGCTGGTGGGTATCACCTCCTTTATAATGGGTGTGGTACTTATATTACAGTTAAGGCCTACCATGGTTGAGTTTGGTGCCGAAAGCATGCTACCGCGCACGCTATCTATAGCGTTAATACGCGAGATTGGCCCGGTAATAACAGCCATCATCTGCGCCGGCAAAATATCATCGAGCATTGGCGCCGAGTTGGGCAGTATGAAGGTGACCGAGCAAATAGACGCGATGGAAGTATCCGGCGCCAACCCGATACAATACCTGGTGGTTACCCGTATCATTGCTACCTCTATTATGGTGCCTTTGCTGACCGTTTTAGGCGACCTGATAGGCCTGATGGGTGGCTTTTTAGCGGTAAATCTTACCGATGATATCAGCTTTGCGCTTTACATTAACAAGTGCATGTCTATCCTCGAATTTTCTGACTTCCTGCCGGCATTCATCAAAACCATATTTTTTGGCTTCGCGATAGGCTTTATAGGCTGTTATAAGGGGTTTACTTCTAATAAGGGAACCGAAAGCGTGGGTATCGCGGCCAATTCGGCTGTGGTAACCGCTTCGCTGTGGATATTTGTGATTGATGCTATTGCTGTTCAGATAACCAATTTATTATACTACCAATAATGGAAACAGCAGAAGATACCGTTCCCGAAATTCCAACGCAACCTTATGATAAGGACGAAGTGGTAGTGCACATCAAAGGCCTTAAAAAATCCTTTGGCAAAAAGCAGGTGCTCACCAACATCAACCTCGACCTAAAGCGCGGCGAAAATTTAGTGGTATTAGGCAAATCGGGGCAGGGTAAATCTGTTACCATACAGTGTATCGTTGGCTTACTAAAACCAGATGCCGGCGAACTGACCGTTTTTGGCGAGGATGTGGCCTCCATGTCAGACGATGAACTGAAGCAGCTGCGTATCAAGATAGGTTTCCTGTTCCAGGGCGGGGCGCTGTACGATTCGATGACCGTACGTGAGAACCTGGAGTTTCCCTTAACACGGGTATTAAGGCTGAAGGATCAAAGTGAGATAGATAAACGTGTAAAAGAGGTGCTGGATGGCGTGGGTCTGCTCGACGCGATAGATAAAATGCCGTCTGACCTGTCGGGCGGTATGCGCAAGCGGATAGGCCTGGCGCGCACGCTGATAGTGAACCCCGAGATAATGCTGTATGACGAACCGACAACCGGGCTTGACCCGATTACATCCCGCGAGATAAGCGAGCTGATATTGAACATGCAAAAAAAATACAAAACCTCCTCCATCATCATTACCCACGATATGGAATGTGCCCGCATAACCGGCGACCGCATTGTGGTGATGAATGAGGGTGAATATATAGCTGAGGGCTCATTTGATGGGATACAGCAATCAGACAACGAAATAGTAAGATCTTTTTTTAAGGAACAAAAATGAAAACTACCTCTTCACAAAAAATTAAAATAGGCCTGTTTACCGCGATCGGTATAGCGGTGCTTATACTGGGCATATTTGTTATAGGCAACCAAAAAAGTATGTTCAGCTCCACCTTTAGCGTTTACGGCGAATTTAAGAACGTAAGCGGCCTGCAGGTAGGGAATAACGTGCGTTTTGCCGGTATAAACGTAGGCGTGGTACGCGATATCAACATAGTTACAGATAGCCTGGTAAGGGTTGACCTTACCTTGAACGAAAGCGTACGGAAGTTTGTAAAAAAAGACGCGAAAGTTAGCATAGGCAGCGACGGGCTGATGGGCGACAGGCTGATAACCATTGCACCCGGCGGTGTTAACAGCCGAGAAATTGTGGAAGATGGCAATAAACTAACCGCTATAAACCCATTGGACGTAGATAAGATAATAGGGAAACTAACACGGGTTGCGGACAATGCCGAAACACTATCTGCCAACTTATCAGATATAGTATACAAAATTAACCACGGCAAAGGCAGTATAGGCAAATTGCTAAACGACGAGACCATAGCCGCAGATCTGAAGGGAACAGTGAAACAAGCCCAATCAACCATGAAAACGGTTGATGCAGCAACAGTTACCTTACACGAGGATTTGAAAGCTGCGCAAGGCAACTTCCTGTTAAGGGGTTTCTTCAAAAAGAAAGAAAGGACTGCCAAAGCCAAGCAGGATTCGATACGCAAAGCCAAAGAGAAGATCGAAAAGGACCGCCTGAAAGCACAGAAAGAGTTAGCCGAGCAGCAAAAGAAACAACAGGAAGAAGCGGCTAAGAATTAATACAAGTTATTTTTTAAAGCCTAAATAATACCTGGCTGTCATGGTATATTTTTGACCCGTTACTACACTGGTAACGCCCGTGAAATCTGGATATATTTTGTTGTACGAGGATGATTCGGACACCGTCATTCCCGAAGTGGACAGGGCCGGATTTTGTACCCTTTCAACCGAAGCAACAAAATCATCACCCCATATTTTTATTTTGCTGGTATTTGGGTTAAAGCTTGACAATATATTGGCCGGCTTAAAAAAAGGCTGCGTTATATCAACCACTGCTGATACAACACCATTTACTGTGCGTGTGCCAAATTTAGTAACCTGTTTACCATTGGATTTGCGCGAGGCGGGTAACATACCAAACTTAAGGCTGGATAAGCCTATATTGCGCGCCCACCTCACATCAATTTTTAAGATGATACTGTCCCGTTTTATGGTGTAGTTTTTAGTAATATTCGCCAGTAAATCCACGGTATTGGGCATATAAACGTCAGAGTTTTGAACAATAGTTATTTGATCGCACTCCTTTTTAAACGGGCTGTTTTCACGGGGATATACATTATCAACTCTTAACGAAAAACTATTTTTTACCTCCCAACCATGCAGCGAACCGCCGGAGTAATCTTTACTGCTGTTATTTAGCACGGCAAACTCCCATTCCCCATTTTGGCATAACAGGGTGTTATCGGTATCAAAGGTATACTCGCCGGTACGATATGCCTCGGCAGCCTGCCTAAAATGCCATATATTATATCCCTGCGCAGGGGGTTTAGTTCCGGGTGGCGGATTGTAATCATCCGGCATATCCAGCAATACATCGTGCTTGTAATTCAATAATATCCACCTGTTGCCATTGCGACCGGTCCGCATATATATTTTTATAAGGTCCGGCGATTTATCAATAATTAAGGCGCTTGTACCAGTGTTAGCGTAAGAGGCCTTTTTCGCTTTATCATTATATTCAGCAGCTTTAAATTCGACCGGATTTAAGTTATTTTTTTGGCAGGAACTGAACAGGATAAATGCAAGGGGAATGGATAGTAAATAAAACTTCATATATATAGTATTGCCAATAATTACCGCATTTTTAACAACGCAAATGTAATTAACAGTCAATACCTTATAAAAACCTTAACATTATCAAAAGGTTAAGTAAGGCCGGTATAGGTATAAAAAAAGCCCCTGTTCGGGGCTTCTCATTATATTGCTTTAACTATCTCGTCGGATAGCGGTGTTACTGCCGAGCGGTAACGGCGTATCAGTTTGCCGTTTTCATCTATCAGGAATTTTTCAAAGTTCCATTTGATGTCCCCCGTAAAATCAGGATTTGCAGCCGTGGTTAAATATTTAAACAGTGGTGTAATATCATCACCTTTCACGCTTGATTTTTGCGTTAGCGGGAAGGTTACAGCAAATTCCTTGGTGCAAAATGCCTTGATCTCCAGCTCAGTGCCCGGCTCCTGGCCGCCAAAATTATTTGCCGGGAAGCCTATAACAACCAATTTGCCTTTGTACTGCTCAGACAGTTTTTCCAGGTCGGCGTATTGCTTGGTGTAGCCGCAGCCAGAAGCGGTGTTAACTATCAGTATTTTTTTCCCTTTGTATTTTGCCAAAGAAAAGCCTTTTCCATCAATGTCTTTTAACTTAAATTGGTACACAGACGAAGGCGATAAAAACAGCAGCGCAAATAAAACAGTAAGTATTTTCATGATCTTAATTAATTGGTAAGTAGATAACTAACGTAAAATTAGGCATTAAAGGTTCTTAAACTCAAATAAAAGTCCTCTTTTAATGTCATATTTTTTTTATCGGCAGGTTTTTTATCGGTGTAGCCAAGCAAATGGAGGGCTCCGTGTATAATTACGCGGTGCAATTCGTTGGCTTCGCCCGAGCTGAATTTAAGCGCGTTCTCGCGGATGCGTTCAATAGAAATGAAGATATCACCAACGATGGTTTTTTCCACTTCGGAGTTGTCGAAGGTAACTATATCGGTATAGGTATCGTGGTCAAGGTATTGCTTGTTTAGCTCGAGCAGGTAGGCATCCGGGCAAAAAATGTAGTTAAGCTCCTTTAATTTATAACCCTCGGCAAGTATGGTATCTTTTATCCACTGCCTTATGCCGGCTTTATTTTTTAGTTTGAAATTAATATCTTCTTCAAAAAACTGTATGGCGGGCATTATATTTTAAAGTGAAGTTCAACCTCGTTGCCACGGGCGTTAAAAATACATTGATCTGCCAGGTGCTTAATAATAAATACGCCCCTGCCGGTTAAGTTTTCCAGGTTTTCGGGAGCGGTGGGATCTGCCAGGTGCGTATAATCAAAGCCCTCGCCCTCATCGGTAATGGTCCATATCACACGTTTGGTATCCGCTTCGGCATTTACAATCACCCTTTTATTTTCATCAAGCTTATTGCCATGCAAAATGGCATTCATAAGCGCTTCGTTAAGGCAAGTCATCATGTTGGCAAACACATCCTCTTCCACGCTGTATTTATCGGCTATCTCTTCGATCAGGCTTTCCAACTGATTGATGCTCTCGTATTTAGAAGGAAGTTGCAGGGTATATAATTCACCTGTTTGAACATTCTCGTGTTCCATTTTTTACTTTCCGTTT
>JBDSIC010000026.1:0-13033 GCA_039918195.1 Mucilaginibacter sp. | reverse complement strand
GTAGATACGAACAGGAAAACCAGTTCCACATCGCTGGTTTTTAGCAGGTCGGCGGCGGCAAGTGCTTTGGTAGGGTTATCTACCAGCCCGGCATCCACAACAGTCACATCAAATTGCTCCATGCGCTGTTTTATAGCCTGCTGGTAGCCCAGCAAACGGCTATGCAAACCTTCAAACTGCGGCCAGTAAGTATCAAGGCCTATTCCGTACAATCCTACTTTAAATACACTCATTATAATATAGTCGCTTGTAGCCGGTTTATCAGCAGCATGAAGGTATTGATAAAAACCAGAATGTTAAATTTTATTGCTTTTTACCCGATAATGAACACCGTCAAACTCCGGGGGCCATGTGCGCCCAGTACCAGCGACTGCTCAATATCTGCGGTTTTTGAGGGGCCGGAAATAAACGTCGCATAGCTGTATTCCGCATCGGCAATACGCTCGTACGCCTGGTGCATGGTAGATAATATATCCCCTGCATTTACGATAAGCACCAGGTGCTGGCAAATAAAGGGCAATACCCGCTCGCTTATATCGGCTTCGGTTACCCACATGGCGCCATTTTCGGCAACGCCGAAACGGGTTTTAAATATACTTAGCTCTACATCGGCATACGTATGCACTTCATCAACCAACGGCATATGGGCAAATTCGGGCAGGTTTGATATAACACGGCCCTGCGGAAATTTTTCACCAATGAGCTTGCTTACCTGCATCATGTCACTTACCCGGTGCACGCTGCTGCCTATGCCTGTTGATACGGTGATAAACTTTTCAACCGCATCCTCACCAGCATACAGGTAATTAAAATGGCTAATATCCGGCAATGGTGCCGCATCGGGCTGATTGGCGAGTATAGCTGCTAATATGTTGTTCCTGTTACTCATTTCCGGTTCTTTTTATACCATTCGCCAAACGACTCGGACGGCGCATCGGGCATATCACGCTGGTTGTACCAGGGGTTTAGTTTATTGTTGACGGCAAATGGCGCTATCCGCATAAATATGCGGCCTGCCTTACCGGCAAACCGGTAAAAGTTTGGTGATGATAGCGTCAATGCCATGCCCTTCATCATCGCTTTTTTTGCTTCAGGCGCATAGCCTTCCTGCACAATTACCTGCCGCCATTTATACAACTGATCGTGTATATCTATCTTAACCGGGCACACATTTGAACACGATCCGCACAGCGTTGACGCAAACGGCAGGTCGGCATGTTTCTTCATATCCAGGTTAGGCGCTAATATAGCCCCTATAGGCCCCGATATGGCATAATGGTAGCTATGTCCCCCGCTGCGGCGGTAAACAGGACAGGTGTTCATACAAGCGCCGCAGCGTATACATTTTAGCGAGTTGCGGAAATCTTCGCGGCCCAATTGTATGCTGCGGCCATTGTCCACCAAAACAAGGTGCATTTGCTGCCCTGCGCGTGGTTTTTTAAAGTGACTTGAATAGGTGGTGATGGGCTGCCCCGTGGCGCTGCGGGTAAGCAACCTTAAAAAAACGCTTAAATGTTTTCTTAGCGGGATAATTTTCTCTACCCCCATAGCGGCAATGTGTACATCGGCTAAATGCGCGCCCATATCGGCGTTGCCTTCGTTGGTGCAAACTACAAATTCGCCGGTTTCTGCTACCGCGAAGTTAACCCCGGTTAATGCTGCCTTACGGGTTAAAAATACATCGCGTAAATGCTGGCGGGCGGTTTCGGTTAATACCTGCGGATCTGATTCGCCTTCGGCAGAGCCTAAATATTTGTGGAACAGGTCGCCTATCTCCCCTTTTTTCATGTGGATGCAGGGCAATACGATATGACTTGGCGGCTCGTTAGCCAGCTGCACAATACGTTCGCCCAAATCCGAATCTATTACTTCAACACCGTTCTCTGCCAAAAAATTGTTCAAATGGCATTCCTCGGTGAGCATAGATTTGCTCTTCACCATCTGGTTTATCCCATGCTCCTGTAAAATGGATAATACGATGTGGTTATGTTCTGCGGCATCGGCAGCCCAGTGGACTTTAATACCGTTCTTTATCGCGTTGGCCTCAAACTCCTGTAAATAACCGTTCAGGTTTGATAAGGCATTATTTTTTATCAGCGAAGCGGCTTCGCGCAGGTCCTCCCACTCAGGCAGGCGGTTTACCGACATGTCGCGCTTCTGGCGTATCCACCACAAGGTTTCATCGTGCCAGTCAACCCGTGGCTCGTCCTTGTTAAAATCTTTGGCTAATTCTGCATGATCCTTTTCGGCACTTTCCATCATATCCTTGCATTTAAAATTTCGGCAATGTGTATCACCTTAACATTGCTTTTTTGCCTGTGCAATATCCCCTCCAAATGCATCAGGCAGGATAGATCGGCGGAGGTAATGTACTCAGCGCCGTTACTGATGTGGTCGGTTACCCTGTCCTTACCCATTTTTACGGATACGGCTTCTTCTGTAACGCAGAAAGTACCGCCGAAACCGCAGCATTCGTCGGCCCGTTTTAACAGCACCATATTAATGCCCTTTACCATATTAAGCAATTGCATGGGTTTGGAGTATGGCGGCGCTACCAGCTCCGTCATTTGCGACAGGTATAATCCCCGCTGCCCGTGGCAGCTTTGGTGCAGGCCAACCTGGTGCGGGAAACTGGCGTTTAATTCCTTTACCTGTATGATATCGGTTAAAAACTCAACCAGTTCATACACCTTATCACGTATAGCCAAAGCCGCGGCCTGGTTTTTATGCGAAAATAAATGATGCTTTATATGCAAAACACAGCTGCCCGAAGGGCAAACAATGTAATCGAAATCACTAAAATTGTCAATAAAAAGTTCGTTACAGCCGGTGGTCAAATGCTCGAAACCGGAGTTGGCCATAGGCTGCCCGCAGCAGGTTTGCCGTGGCGGGAACACTACGTCCAAATTAAATTTTTCAAGTAACTGTAGCGTCGCGATAGCCGCCTGCGGATAAAACTGGTCGACGTAACACGGAATAAACAGCCCTATCTTCATATAATTACCTGGTTGGTTACTGAATAGTATTGTAATGTTATCATGTCATGCGGCAAGGGCACGTCCGTCCACGCGTGGTGTATGGCCAGCGCGGTGCCCATTGCCGTGGCCTGCGCCATTGATGCGGCGTAAACTTCTATATGCGGGAACGCTGATGCCAGCAGGTGCATAAATATAGAGTTTTTGCTAAAGCCGCCGTCAACAAATATCTTCTTAGCGTCGGTGCCTTCCAAAACGAATTTGGTAGATTTACATTGCTGGTGAACCAAATCAAGCATCAACTGGTGATAAGCCTCGTTGTAATCAGCAAATGCCGACAGGTCACGCTGCGCGAAAACTGATTTTTTAAGCGGGCTGTCGTCTTCATCCTCTTTTACAGGTTTTTTTTCCTGTAAGCGGGTTATCACCTCCACATCAAAACGAATATTCTTGTACGCATCAGCCGGAGCATTAAAGTGCGCGGCAATGCGGCTGGCCTGCTGCTCATGCTCAAGCCCGGCCAAAAACCGCGAGGCTTTTACAGGCTTGCCTTTATATTGCAGGTAGCACAGGCAATCGTTCCCCAATTCCTGCGGCGTTAGCGGCTCGTGGTTAAAAGGGTTAAGGCTGATGCTCCAGGTACCGGTTGATAACAGCAGGAATGGCTCGTGGAAACTCACCAAATAAGGTATCAGCGCCGCTGAACTATCGTGCAGCCCGGTGCCTACTTTGTAATTTACACCCTCAAAATTGGCATCAAATGCCTCATCAGCGTCCATTATAGGTGCAAATTTTTCAAGCAGCCCCTCATTTTTCACCCATTGGTGATAGTTGTTCTTTGTAAAATCCCATAAACCGGTATGGCAGCCTATGCTGGTAATATCGGTAACGGGTTTGCCCGTTAGTAAAAAGCTTACGTACTGCGGTAAATGCAGCGCGTATTTTATGCGCTTGAACAACGCGGGGTTCTCGTATTTAATACGGTACAATTGCATACCCGAGTTTAAGCTGCCCAACACCGGCGAAGCGGTTTGCCCCGATAGGGAAACCTCGCCGCCATAACCCCCGTAGAGATTGTTTTTTAACTCGTCGGGATAAGGTTTAAGATAGTTATACAGCGGTGTAAGCGGTTTGCCATCTTCATCTATATAAACAAAACTGGCACCGTAGGTAGAAAAATTTACGGCCTTAACTGCAAATTGCTTTAACGCGGCCAAATCCTTAAGCGAGTTTTTTACCCACGAGGTGAGGCTTTGCAGGTCTTCACAAGGAAAACCGTCCTCGTCCGTTACATCTGTAAACCTTGCCGACTGCTCGTAAACCATCCGGTAGTCCTCGTCAAAAAGGATCACTTTCTTGTTGGTTTTCCCAATATCAAAAATTGCTGCAACAGGTATCGCGCTCATCACCAAATTTTACTTACAAGCCTGTGTTTACTGTTGTGCTTCCGCGTTCAGTTATTAAATTTTCTCTTACGTTCAGTTCACGATATAAAGCCAGTGGCAATAATGCGCCGCCTGCACGTAAACGGGCCTCGGCCACCAACGGGCGAAGGTCGGTACGGAAAGCCGCCTGCAATATTTCCTGGCAGGTTACCACATCGTTTATGGCCTGCGCGGCAACCAGTGCCTTGCGGTCAACCAGTAAAGCCTGGGCATAAGCTATCATGATAGCCTCTACCGATTGCAGCAGGTCTTCCAGCGGGTCTTTTACGTTGTGCGACGCGTCTATCATCCAGCCCAAACTGCTGGCGTGGTCCATACTACGGGCATCCATACCTTCAACCAATTCGTTAAATATCAGGAACAATTGGTATGGCTTAATGCTGCCTGTGGTCAGGTCATCATCAGCATATTTCGAATCGTTAAAGTGGAAACCACCTAATTTGCCTTCCATCAGCAATAACGAAACTATCTGCTCGATATTAACATTCGGCAGGTGGTGGCCTAAGTCAACCAGCGTAAAGGCTTTAGGGCCTAATTTAGTGGCATATAATAACGACTGGCCCCAATCGCCAACCGTAGTGGAGTAAAAATTAGGTTCGAAAGGTTTGTACTCGACATACATTTTCCAATCTTCAGGCAATGCCTTGTATATTTCCTGCAAGCTCTCTAACGTGTTTTGAAATGCCTTACGGAAATTTAGTTGTCCCGGGAAACATGAGCCGTCGGCCAGCCAAACGGTGGTAGATTTTGAGCCTAACTCTTTACCCATGCGTATCACTTCGATATTATGATCGATAGCCTGCTGGCGAACGGCCTTATCTACGTGCTGTAACGAGCCATATTTATAGCTCAGTTCCTGCCCTGCAGGCTGGTCCTGGAAGGTGTTGGAGTTAACCGCGTCAAACTTTAGTCCGTATTGTGCCGCCAGTATTTTTACATCCTGCGCGTTTTCGTAATTATCCCAGGGGATGTGCAACGATATAGCGCCGCTGGATTGATTTAGCGCGTGCAATAAGCCAATATCGGCCATCTTTTCTTCCAAATTTTGCGGCGCGCCGCCCCCGGCGAAACGGCCAAAACGGGTACCGCCTGTGCCCAATGCCCAGCTTGGTATGGCTATCTGGAAATCGATCAGCTTTTGCAGGACCTGCTCAATGCCGCTAAACTCATCGGCAATAAAGTTAAACTTACGCTGATGCGCTGTTAGTAAATTATCGTTATGCTTCTCAATTGCATTTTTACCTATTTGCATTTCTTTAGATTTTTGGTTAGGGTAAATAAAATATCTCTGTTAACGGTGTGATAACCGGCGACCCATCCGCGTTTGATTCCATAATATCACTCAGGTGTTTCCACCAGCGGCGTGTGAGTTCGCTTTTCGGCATTTCGCTTAATATCGCGGCATCTTCTGCCTTTAATATAGCTACAAGAGTATGCGTATCCTCATCAAAAAAAATGGAGTAGTCTGATACGCCTGAGTCTTTAAGCAACAGGCATAACTCGGGCCATATATTGTCGTGCCGCTTTTTGTATTCGGCAGCACAGCCCTCGTTCAGCTTCATTTTAAATGCGATACGCTCCATTCCTTATGCGGTTTATCTCACAAATGCCACAGCTACACCGCCGTCAACATTCAACACATTACCTGTCGACTTGTTAAGCAGCCCGCCGGTGAAGGCGAAGCACGCATTGGCAATATCTTCGGGTAGTATTATTTCGTTCAGTAAAGTACGTTTAGCATAGTAAGCAGGTAATTCGGCTACGGTTACGCCGTAAGCTTTTGCACGGCCTTCGGCCCAGCCGCCTGCCCATATGTTACTGTCGCTGATCACCGCGTCGGGGTTAACCACGTTCACACGGATATGGTCGGCGCCCAGTTCGGCAGCATTTAGCCTGCTCAGGTGCAGCTGCGCGGCTTTGGCGCTGCCGTAACCGGCGTTGTTAGGGCCGCTAACCAGCGCGTTCTTGCTCACAATATTGATGATGTCACCACCTATATCCTGTTTCTTCATTACAGCGGCAGCAGCCTGGGTAACTAAAAACTGGCCTTTTACCAATACATCATACAATAAGTCCCAATCCTTAATGGTATGGTCGGCTATTGTTTTTGATATAGACAGGCCGGCATTGTTTACAATGATATCCACACCGCCAAAGGCAAGCGCGGCAGTATCCATAGCCGCCTGTATCTGGTCGGTATTGGTAACGTCCATCACGGCGGTGGTGTACGAGTCTTTACCAAATAAGCCTTTAAATTCTTCGCCGGCAGCTTCAAGGCGCTCGGCATTCATATCATTTAATACCACTACGGCACCTTCTGACACTAATTTTTTGGCAATAGCTTTGCCTATGCCACCGGCACTGCCGGTTATTAAAGCCACCCTGCCCGATAAGGCCTTAGGCTTTGGCATACGCTGTAATTTTGCTTCTTCCAGCAGCCAGTACTCAATATCAAATGCTTCCTGGCGCGGTAATGAAGTATATTCTGATACCGCTTCGGCACCCTTCATTACGTTGATGGCATTGGTATAAAACTCTGCCGCTACTCGTGCTGTTTGCTTGTCCTTTGCAAAGGCGAACATGCCCACGCCTTTAAATAAGATGATAACCGGGTTGGCATCACGTATCGCAGGGCTGTTGGGGTGCTTGCAGGTATCATAATAGCCCTGGTACATTTTACGGTAAGCCTCAAATGCAGGGGCAAGCCTTTCTTTGATAGCCGCTACGTCGCTCAGATCCTCGCCTGCTTCCAGATCCAATACCAGCGGACTGATCTTTGTGCGCAGGAAGTGGTCGGGGCAGCTGGTGCCTAAGGGGGCCAGCCTGTCAAGGTCGTTAGAGTTGATGAACTCCAATACACGGGCATCGTCAGTAAAATGACCTATCATTTGTGTTTTGCCCGAGCAGAAACCGCGCAGTATAGGCGCTAAGGCAGCAGCCTGTTTTTTGCGGCCTTCTTCGGGTAAGCTTTGTAGTTTAACGCCGCCAAAAACGGGGCCTTTTTTACCGTAATTCTGCTCTAAATATTCGGCACATTTTTCAATTACCTCTAATGTGTTGATGTAGCTTTCGTAAGCGGTATCGCCCCAGGTAAATAACCCGTGCGAACCTAACATGATGCCGCGTATATTGGGGCTGGCATCTAAACAGGCTTTTAATTGCAGGCCTAATTCAAAACCGGGTTTTTTCCATTCTACCCAGCCTATGGTGCCGCCAAAAAGCTCTTCAGTTATCTTTTTACCGTCTTTTGCTGCCGCGATAGCAATAGCCGCGTCGGGGTGCAGGTGGTCGATATGCGCGAAGGGCAGGAAACCGTGCAACGGCGTATCTATAGATGGTGCTTTTGAAGCCAGGTCGAAGATGCTGTGGTTAAACAGCTCCACCATTTCATCTTCAAACTCAACGCCGCGATATACATTTTTAAGGCTGCGCAGCCTGTCGACATATAATGCAGCAAGGCCGCTTTTCTTTAGCGTGCCAATATCGCCGCCCGAGCCTTTTATCCACATCACTTCTACCTGCTCGCCGGTCAACGGATCTTTATCCATCAGTTTGCACGAGGTGTTGCCGCCACCGTAGTTGGTAAGGCGCAGATCGGCACCTAATAAATTGGATCGGTAAATAAGCAGGGCAACTTCGTCCCCCGCCAGTTTTGCAGCTTCCGCTTCATCCCATAAATAGCTTACGTGCTTATACTGCATTTTATCAACAGACATAATATTTGTTATTTTTTTATTTTATTAATTATTTAACTTATAATGAGTTACCATACCCCACAATAAATACCGACAGGATAATGGTTAATATTCCAAACACAAAGGTGGTAAACGTTTTTTTGCTTACCGCCTTCCACTCCTTTAATAACAGGCCCCACATATTGGCTACCAAAATAATAAAGGCCATGTGCAGTATCCACGAGCTTGCGCCGTTACCCAGCCTGCTCTCGCCCATCCCGTAAAAAAAGAACTGCAGGAACCACATGGTACCTGCCACAGCGCAAAAAATGTAGTTGCGTAACAGCGGCGCTTTTTTATCGGTATAGTTCTTAAACGTTTTGTTCCTGAAGTTAAGGATGCTGCACCAGATAAAATTGGTGGTAAGCCCGCCCCACAATATTACCACGTAGGTCACATTATTTTGATACAGGAACTCGCCCTGGCCCGAGTTAGCGGCTTTCCAGGCTTCGTTAGCTACATTAGCCATGTCTTTCCCGGCTTCGATACCGAAATTGAAACAAGCGCTCAGCGTGCCGGATATAATGGCGACGATAAGCCCTTTAACCAGGTTAAATTCCTCTACGCTTTCCTTTTTTTCAGCCTCGGTTATTTCCCGTTCCTTCATTACGCCTGCCCTGCCGCATATAAATATGCCCAGCAAACAAATGGCTACCCCTATCAGCACCAGCGACCCGCCCTGCGTACCCAGCATCTGGGTGAAACTGGTTTTACCTTCCACCGGGTAAAAATCATAGAATATGGCCGGCAGTAATGCACCAAATGCCGAGCAAAAGCCCAAAACAACCGAGTTGCCTAATGACATGCCGAGGTAGCGTACGCCCAACCCGTAGGTTAAACCGCCTATGCCCCATAATATGCCCATAGTATAGGTTAACCCTAATATATGGCTGCCGGTACCGCTGATGATAGCGCCAAAACCGGGTATAGTTAACCAGGCTGCAAGCGGTGGTACGATAAGCCACGAGAACAGGCCGCCTATTATCCAATAACTTTCCCAGGCCCAGCCTTTAACTTTTTTGTAAGGCAGGTAAAAACTGCCCGAAGCGAATCCACCGATAAAGTGGAAAATAACACCAAATACTGCTTGCATCTATAATCGTGGTTTATAATTAATTAAAGTTAAGTAAACGCCTCATATATCCCGTGTTTTTTAAGCTGTGCAGATGAATTTGCCCATTACCTATCATTGCTACGCTTAGCGCGATATTTGAAGCTGCCAAATTAGTGATAATAAAAAAACATCCGTCCTTACCTGTCCTGAATGGAAAGCGGGTGAGTATTGTAGTGACTTGTGCGTTTACCCCTTCGTTTGATGGGAATTGTGGTTTATCAAAGCCAGTGTACTTTCCTTTTTTTCCGCTAAAAAGAAAGTACCAAAGAAAAACTTAGCGCAGCGATCTCATGAACACCTTAAAAAAAACAAACAACCGTGAATAAACTCCCGGCTGCGCCTGACCATGTTAAAAGTTAGTACTAAGGCATGGCCACTGCTACCCGTGCCAGCCGATGCCGGTTTTGAGGTGTACTTTGGGTTGTCAGGCTCTTTTTTTATTTTCCTTGCCTATTCTTTTATTCCCCTTTGTCATGCTGAGGAACGAAGCATCTAACGGCGAATAGATTCTTCGCTATGCTCAGAATGACAATTTAATTTTATTTACGAAATTCCGTCAGCAAAAAGCTTCGGGCGAAATCAGGCATCCCGATAGCTATCGGGACAATGGTGGGTGGTGCGGTGTTTGCGGTGCTGATCAATCAAAAAAACTGGGTAAATACAAGTGTACTAAAGGACACGAATTTTTCCGAATAATTTCTTAATTTAGTAAATCATTAATCACAAAAGAATGGTTATTTTAGAAATATTGTTTGCAATTTTTACCACGAATTGGAAGAAATTTGGGAAATTAAAATGGCGCAGAGCCAATTAGATTTAAAGAGACGTGGTCTAACACGTATATAGTATCCTATCAAGACAAAAAGTAATGGGCCTCTGCGGCCAAAACCAAAAGCAGGCTGACGTTTAATAATAGCACTGACCCAACTATTAGTACCAACCTTAACTAATAACACCGACCTGTCTTAAGGAGATTGCTTCGTTCCTCGCAACGACGCGCGGGAAAGTTATTTAAGACAATTTCACCGGCAAGGCGAAGCAAAAGGTAGAACCCTCCCCTTCCTTACTGGTTACCCATATCCTGCCGCCTTCGCGTTTGATGATCTCTGATGAGATGTACAGGCCCAGCCCCAAGCCGGGGAAGGTGTGCTGCATATCGCCGCTTACGCGGTAAAATTGCTCAAAAACCCTGTTCAGGTTATCCTGCGGAATACCTATACCGAAATCCTGTACGCAGAGGTGTACCTCGCCGTTTTGCAGGGCGGTGTGTATCACTATCTTATCCGACTTGGGCGAATACTTGATGGCGTTGGTTACCAGGTTGGTTATCACCTGGCCAATACGCTCTTTATCGCCGAATACCATGCCTGTTGGCCGCAGGTCTTCAACAAGGGTATGTTTTTCGGTGGTGCGCTGCAGGTCTTCCAGCAGATCTCTTACCTGTTCGTTAAAGTCAAATTCGCGGTCGTTAAACTGCAGTTTGCCGGTGTTTATTTTGGTAACGTCAAGCAGGTCGCCTATCAGGCTGGTGAGGCGGTTTAGCTGGGTATCCATGCGGCCTATCATGGCGGCTTCGCGCTCGTCGCCCTTTTTTACCAGCATCCGCTCAAGCACCTGGGTATAGGCCTTTATACTGGTAACCGGGGTTTTTAATTCGTGACTGGCAATGCCTATAAAATCGTCCTTCTGCTGCTGTAATTGTTTTTGCTCGGTAATATCAACACAGGCGCCAATGTAGCCCGAAAAACTGCCGTCGTTACGGTACTGGGGCCTGCCGTTGGCAACGCACCACCTTAAAGTACCATCGGCATGCTTTATCCTGAAATCAACTTCGTAAAAACTCCTGTTGCCAAGGTCGCTCAAAAACTTGCCCTCCGCGCGCTGCCGGTCCTCGGGGATAATGGCGTTAAACCAGCCGGCACCCATGCTTTGTTCGTAGGTTGTGCCCGTCCAGTCCAGCCAGGTTTGGTTTACATAGTTAATTACGCCCTGTTCGTCAGACATCCACAAACCTGTAGGCGCGGCGCTGGTAATATTGCGCAGCAGGTGTTCGCTATCGGCAAGTGCCTGCTTGGCCGCTATTTCGGGGCGCAGGTCGCGCATAACAGCGCCGACAGCCATGGGTTTACCTGTTACAGGGTCATCAATACGTATACAGTTGTTAAACACCGGGAACACCTCGCCGGTTTGCAAGTGCCGCACCATCATCCGGCCCGCCCAGTGGCCGTTACCCATTACATTGGGTAATACCTCGCGTTGCACGTATTCAAAATCCTCGGGGGTATGCAGTTCTGATATGGGCGTTACCACAACCTGTTCTTCACTTTCAAAGCCCAATAAATTGCGCCCTGCCTCATTTATATAGGAGTTGGTACCGTCCATGTTCAATACCGACATCAGGTCGACACTGTTGGCTACCAATGTTATCAGTTTTTGCTGTTCTTCTTTTGCTTTATTTTGCTCGGTTATATCTAACAGGGTACCCAATATGCGTATAGGTTTACCCGCCTCATTATAAAATACCTTACCTTCTATGCGCGCCCAATGGATAGAGCCGTCAGGCCAAATTACCCGGCCATCGTAAAATAGTTTACCCGTAACCATCGCCTCATTATGCGCCTTATCGCGCAGGGCAAGGTCATCCGGGTGAAAAACTTTAACATATTCCCTGCGTGGTACCGGTGCAGCAAAGCCAAAAACATTGGCAAAGGCTGTAGAAGTAACCATTTCGGCGGTTTGCAGATCAAGGTCGTACGTGCCAAGGCCTACCGCGTCAACTGCCAGCCTTGCCCTCTCTTCGGCTTCTTCCAGTTGTTTTTTGGAGTTCACCTGCTCGGTAACCTCAATGGCCACGGCTATAACCCCGCTTATGGTACCATCATCTTCGCGGAAGGGCTCGTAAACAAAGTCGAGATAGGCATTTTCAACCTTACCATTACGCATAAGCGGGGCAGCCAGTCCCTGCCCTTTAAAAGGTATTCCGGTAAGGCGTACGTTATCCAGCAGTTCTTCAAAACCAATTCCCTTAGCGTGGCTAAGCACTTCAAACACAGGTTTACCCAACATTCCCTCTACCGTTTGGCCATACAGGTCGCATAACGGCGGGTTTATCAGGTCGACAATATATTGGGGGCCGCGAAATATGGCAATACCTACCGGTGCCTGCATAAATGTACTGTACAATTGCTCGCGCTGGTTTTTAAGCGCCTCGATACCTGCCTTTTCCCTTTCGGCCAGCTTATACAGTTCGGTTACGTTGGCGGGCGAATGCAGGAAATAGATCACCTCGCCCTTATCGTTCATTATAGGCGTGTTGCTGGTTGTCCAGTAGCGCTCTTCAAACTCATCTGTACCGCGTATGGGTATATCATACCTGTAGTTATACATGGTATGTGTTTTTTTGGTAGTGATGGCCTGCTCAAAGGAAAATATGGTACGCTCGATATTTTTTGATACTTCATCTGTAGGGTTACCCGGAAACGCGCCGAACACCGGATTGCCCAACAGTGTTTCACGGTTGGTATTGGTGGCGTTTAAATAAGCCTGGTTTACATCCAGTATGGTGTATACCGGCCCGTCGGCAGCAATAACCAGTATGGCTGCAGGGGTATTGTTAAAAATATCCTTGTATTCATCTCCGGGTAGTACAGTAGCCATGTGGTAATAATTCGTGGTAGAATAAATTATTAATTGCCTTGGTATATTAAGTATCGGATAAAATCAACAGGGCTAAATTATAAAAAGAATGGATAAATAATAACCTGT
>JBDSIC010000025.1:0-3346 GCA_039918195.1 Mucilaginibacter sp. | reverse complement strand
GCGTTAAAAAAAATGGATGTTATACCGGCAAAAGTGATCCGTGACGGGCAGGTTATTAAAATTTCAGCCGAACAGTTGGTACCGGGTGATCTCCTCCCCCTGGAGGCAGGTGATATTGTTCCCTGTGACGGACGGTTAACGGAAGTGCACGGTTTACAATGCGACGAATCATCGCTGACCGGCGAATCGCTTCCTGCAGACAAGGATTTGAAGGAAACCGTTGCAGATACGCAGATCGGCGATCAGCTTAATATGGTCTTTAAAGGCACTGCAGTAACCCGTGGAAATGGTAAAGCTATTGTTACAGGCATAGCTGGAAATACCGAGTTAGGCACGATTACCTCGCTGGTTGAAAATTCGGGGGAGAATATTACACCATTGGATAAAAAATTAAATAAACTAAGCAGGAAGCTGATCTGGATCACACTGGCTATGACAGCTATTTTTGCAATAACCGGAATAGTCCAGGGTAAAACGGCTATCCTGATCATTGAAACCTCCATTGCACTTGCCGTTGCCGCGATTCCTGAAGGATTACCTATAGTTGCTACCGTGGCCTTATCTTACGGGATGCTGCTGATGGCAAAACGAAATGCAATTGTTAAGAAATTATCCTCCGTAGAAACGTTAGGCAGTACCGGCGTGATACTGACAGATAAAACAGGGACGCTTACAGAGAATAAGATATATACAGATACATTATGCTTTCCGGATGAAAGCGTTAAAGTGACCATTAAAAACAATGCCTTACAATTCCCGGATGGTCAACTGAAAACGGATACAGAGAACTTCAATAAATTGATCATGATAGGGCTGTTGTGCAATAATGCCGTTATGGAAACAGATGCCCAGGAGTCGGAGAGTACATCGTTAGCCGGTGACCCCGTAGAAGTTGCGCTAATACAATTAGCCCGCGCGGGTGGGTTAGATATCGGTACCATCAAACAAGATTATAAACGCATTGGTGAAGTTCCTTTCAATTCAGATATTATGATGATGGGCACCCAGCATAAAACTGCCGCAGGCTATTTTATTGCCGCAAAGGGTTCTGTAGAGCATGTGCTGGAAAAATGCGATAAGGTTTTGCGTGAGGGCGGGATCGCCAGCCTTGACGACGATAGCAAAAAAGCGATCCTTGCTAAATCAGAAAAGATGGCTGTAGCCGGCTTGCGGGTGCTGGCATTTGGCTATAGTACGGAAGCGAAGCCGGATGAGAACGATTTCCTCAAAAAACTGACCTATGCCGGCATGGCTGGTTTCCTTGATCCGCCAAGGACAGATATTAAGGCGGCAATATTAACTTGCAGAAATGCGGGTATAAAGGTTGTTATGATTACCGGGGATCATCCGCAAACGGCTTTGAATATTGCAAGAAAAGTTGGCCTTATCGACGAGGGCGACACATCAGTAATCACCGGCAGATCGTTACCTAAGGCAGGCGCATTATCAGACGAGTGGATTAAAAAGATACTGTCGACAGCGGTTTTTGCCCGGGCCTCGCCAAAACAGAAATTGGAAATTGCAAAAGTATATCAGCATGCCGGTTATATCGTAGCTATGACGGGCGATGGGGTAAATGATGCCCCGGCGCTAAAAGTTGCCGATGTTGGTATTGCGATGGGGATGAGGGGAACGCAGGTTGCTAAGGAGACTGCCAGTATCATCCTAAAAGATGATTCGTTTACTTCCATTTCTGAGGCAGTCGCGCATGGACGGGAGATCTTTCAAAACATTCAAAAATTCGTCGTCTATCTCATATCCTGCAATTTAAGCGAAATATTTATCGTGACGCTGCTGGGTATCATTGCCCCGGCATCAACTTTACTGCCTTTACAGATACTTTTCCTGAATATGGTAACTGACATATTCCCGGCACTGGCCCTTGGCTTAGGTACCGGCGATAAAACGGTCATGCATCAACCGCCCCGAGATCCTAAAAAAGATATTGTAACCCCTAAAGACTGGTGGACCATAAGCGTGCATGCAGTTATGATGACGCTGGCGGTAGTAGCTGCAGAAGTTTATTGCAGGCAATTTTTGGGTGTTGATGCCCGTGCCGCCAATAACGTCGCATTTATCACCCTTACGTTTGCGCAGTTGTTTCACGTCTTCAATATGCCTTCTAAGGGGTCGGGCTTTTTTATCAACGAGGTAACAACCAACAAGTTTGTTTGGCTGGCGATCATTTTGTGTGCCGGGCTTACTATTGGCGTTTTTATAACACCGGGCTTGCGTGCTGTGCTTAACCTTTCTGTGCTTCCCTTAAAATTATGGGGCATTGCTATTTTGGCCAGTGCACTTCCGTTAGTTTTCCTGCAAGGCTGGAAACTAATTGCGCAAAAATTTATCACGAAAAGCAAAACCCATTGACCTTGAAAAATCGCCGGCAACGATCATGAACCATTTGAAATTGCACCGGCTTGGTGTTATCACGTGCTGAAGAGGGTTGGGTTGTACTTTTTAACCAGGCAAATATTGCACACAAGACATTCATTATGTGAACTAATTGACTATCAAATAGATAATATGTATTCGGTGAGTAAGATAATCCTTAAAACTACGCCCGAATTACATCCTTTTTTTGCAGCGATTTGGTGAATAATATAGAGATTTGACATAAAAACAAAAGCCTGCAAAGGATTGATTTGCAGGCTTTTTTAGTTTGATATTGAAATAAGCGGAGAGGGAGGGATTCGAACCCTCGATACACTTTTGGCGTATACACACTTTCCAGGCGTGCTCTTTCGACCACTCAGACACCTCTCCGGGGTGAAAACAGGATTGCAAATGTAAAACAATATCGGGTTGTATTAAACAAAAAAGCGAAGCCCTGTTATAGGGCCCCGCTCCACATAAAACTAACTAACTCAATTTAGTACCACATTGTATTCTATTGTATAGAGTGTGCGGCAACAAAAAGGTTTAATCGCTGCTTTAAAAAAAACCTCCCCGTAAACACATATAGCTGATTTTGTAGTATGTTTGCCGATGATTTGCCAACAGCTTTTCATTACATCAACTGGTCTGCATTTAAATGTCCGGCATTAACGAAATTAAGAAACCCATAGCTGCCGATATCGACGCTTTTGAAGAGAAGTTTAAAACTTCCATGCAAAGCTCAGTCCCGCTGCTTGACCGTATTACCCATTACATTGTAAAACGCAAAGGCAAGCAAATAAGGCCGATGTTCGTATTTTTTTCGGCGAGTATTTGCGGTGGGATTAACGAGAGTACCCACAGGGGCGCCGCTTTGGTTGAATTGCTGCATACCGCCACCCTGGTGCATGATGATGTGGTTGATAACTCCTACCAGCGCCGCGGCTTTTTCTCCATCAACGCTTTATGG
>JBDSIC010000024.1:0-2803 GCA_039918195.1 Mucilaginibacter sp. | reverse complement strand
GCAGATTTTTGTTATTGGGACTACCCGCTAATAGAGCTGGAAGGCAAAACGATGGGCATTATCGGTTTCGGCACCATTGGCCAAAAAGTGGGCGATTTGGCAGCGGCCTTCGGTATGGATATCATTGGCCATAGCCGTACGCGTACCAGCCAGTCGCACCGTGCTTATTTCAGGTGGGCGGAGGTTTCAGAATTGTTGGCGAAGTCGGACGTGGTGAGTATCCATTGCCCGTTGTCGCCCGAAACTAACGGACTTATCAACGCGGCAAATTTAAGCCTGATGAAACGCTCAGCCTTCCTGCTGAACACCTCGCGCGGGCAAATTTTGGTCGACAGTGATTTGGCGGATGCGTTGAATAACGGAATAATAGCCGGCGCAGGGCTGGATGTATTGTCGGTTGAGCCGCCAACTGCCGCTAATCCTTTGTATATTGCGCAAAATTGCATCATTACGCCCCATATTGCCTGGGCCACGAAGGAAGCGCGCACCCGCCTGCTGGCTACTGTTGTTAGCAATTTGGAAGCGTTTATAGGTGGACAACCTGTAAATGTGGTAAATAAATAGCCGGTATTTGAGGTTAATTGCGAAATCCGCAATAATGGGTTTTATTACACTAAATCAACAAATTTTTAGCTATATTTGCCATAATGAGGCAACTGAAGATAACACAATCCATCACTAATCGCGAATCACAATCGCTTGACAAATACCTAACCGAAATTGCAAAAGTAGATCTGATCACAGCGCAAGAGGAAGTAATACTGGCACAAAAGATACGCGAAGGCGACCAGGCAGCGCTTGAGCGCTTAACCAAAACTAACCTGCGTTTCGTAGTATCGGTAGCAAAACAATACCAAAATCAAGGCTTAACATTAGGCGACTTAATTAACGAAGGCAATTTAGGCCTGATAAAGGCAGCCGGCCGTTTTGACGAGACCAAAGGTTTCAAATTCATTTCGTACGCCGTTTGGTGGATACGCCAGTCGATACTTTCGGCCGTGGCCGAGCAATCACGTATCGTGCGTTTACCATTGAACCAGGTAGGGTCGTTAAACAAGATACGCCACTCATCATCAAAATTAGAGCAGCAGTTTGAGCGTCCGCCAACCCCTGAGGAACTGGCGGAGGATTTAGAAACTACGCCTGAGAAAATTGCTGACGCGCTGAAAAACGCGGGCCGCCACATTTCTATGGATGCGCCATTTATCACCGGTGAGGATAATACCCTGCTGGATGTATTGCAAAACTCGGACGCGGACACGGACAGCGACCTGATGATAGATTCGTTAACACAGGAAATAAAACGCTCGTTAGGCATTTTAGCTGAAAGGGAGCGTACCGTAATAGAATTATTCTTCGGTTTGAACAGCATGGCTGCCCATTCACTGGAAGAGATAGGCGAAAAATACGCCCTTACCCGCGAACGTGTACGCCAGATAAAGGATAAAGCGCTGTTACGGTTAAGACAAAATTCAAAATCAAAATTATTACAATCGTACTTGTAAAGTATTTTTTTATTGGGTAATTTTAAAGAAAAAATAAACATTAAGGTAAAATATGGGTAGGTCAACAGAGACATTTAGTAAAAAAGAGAACGAAAAGAAGCGATTAAAAAAACAAAAGGATAAGAAAGAACGCTCGGAAGAACGTAAAGCCAATTCGGAAAAAGGAAAAACCCTTGACGAGATGATGGCATACGTTGACGAGAACGGTAATATCACGGATACACCTCCCGATCCGACAAAAAGGAAAAAGATATTATCAGAAGATATACAGATAGGTGTGCCTAAACAGGAAGACATTGTTTACGAGGTACTAAGAAACGGAACGGTAACATTTTTTAATGAATCGAAAGGTTACGGTTTCATCCGCGACAACCTGACCCAGGAAAGCGTTTTTGTACACATCAACAGCCTGTCTGAAGAAGTTAGGGAAGGCGACAAAGTTAGCTTTGAAGTAGAACAAGGTCAAAAAGGCCCCAACGCTGTAAAGGTTAAAAAGAAGTAAAGTACAAACACTTAAGTTAGATATAAGAAAGCACTTGCCTATGGGCAGGTGCTTTTTGTTTTAATGGTGGCAGTTAGCGGTTTATTTCCTGGAAAAGGTCATATTATCCCGCGTTACACCGATCATGTCTATTTTTCCGTCCTTCGAGGTAACGGTTATCTGCATATTGTCGGGTGTGCCGGTAAAGCTGACGGCTGGCGGATTTTCCAAAGCTTCGGCAGCCGATATGAACGTTACAAAACGGGGATTAGTAGCAGTTACTGTCGCTGATGCTTCCTTGTAAAACTTGTCGTAAGGGTAAATCCTGCCATACCTGTCGATGCTTTGCCCTGTAAGGTCGGTTTGTGCCAGGGCCACACCGGTTTGCGGCCACAGGAATTTGATATAACATTTTGCTCCGCGCCTGTTGCCGGTAACCACCACGTTTTGCCCCGGCCCTATAGTATACTGGTTTAAGGGGCTGGTATGGAACATCCATTTAAATACCCCAGTGCCGGTGCTTTTCTGGATATCATCTGCGATGACTAAATATGGCTGAACCCCTTTAACAAACAGCATTTTACGTTTGGCGATGGATACTTTGCTGGTGTTTTGGTAAGAGTCCGCGGCGTCGCCTTTTACATAATAGGCATTAACAAAGTCGGCCTGGGCCACCGTATTGCCGCCGATGTCATATTGGTTATTTTCTTTACCCTGCCCAATATCGTCAACAAGGATAGCGTTATGGCTTTTGGTTTCCCAGGGCTGGTATTTTGGGTCGATGCCAAACTCTTCGCCAAGCGAGTAAAAAGTAAAG
>JBDSIC010000023.1:0-6529 GCA_039918195.1 Mucilaginibacter sp. | reverse complement strand
GAATAGGTAGCGCCCGCGAGGTCAAATGCCAAACCTGCATATGCCCATTCTTTTATACGCGAAAATCCCGGAATAAGAATGGCAATAACACCCAGCAATTTTGCTATCCCTAAAAACGGCGATAAATAAGCCGGGTATCCTAATATTTTAAAAAATTTTAAAGTGTCTTCTGACGATATAATGTTTGGTATAGCTGATGACAACATTAAAGCTGCCAGCAGGCCGGTAAATATCCAGTAAATGATGTTTATTTTTTTCATGATGATAGGGTGTTTATTAATTAATTTCGGCTATTTCTTTGATCTTTATTATTCCTTTGTCCCACATTTCCAACATCATGCCGGTGTATTGTTCAGGCATTTCCAGTTCAACATCCAGGAGTGTAATACCATCTGCACTTGCTAACCTGTAAATTTCCCGGGAACCCTGCATTTCAAGAGCACCCTTACTTTCATAGTCGGGTTTGCCGTCGGCAATAACACCATCATAGTCAATGGCAATGGTTTTATATACTTCAACTGTTGTTAACTTTCCGGTAATACCCATCCCGCTGCCATCTAAAAAACTGACGCGGCTGCCCTGTTTCCAGTCGGTGTCGGCATAAGTATCCTTTGAGAACACAGCGAACCATTGCCGGTTCAATTCATCTTTTACCAGTACATCCCAAACCCTTTCGGCAGGTGCATTGATGCTTACCGATTTTTTTATAGCTCCCATAGTAGTGTTAATTAAGTATGTTATTGCTGCTGAAATTTCTCGTCATAGCTTATCATCCATTGCACCCCGAACTTATCGGTACACATACCAAAATAGGCTCCCCAAAAGGCATCGGCAAGTGGAACCGTAACCTGCCCGCCGGCAGATAACTTACCAAAAAAGTTATCAGATTGCTCCTTACTTTCGGTGCTTACCGTGATATGAAAATTAGTACCGATGACCAGTTTATCGGCATCCGGGCCAACCATATCGTTACCCATTAACACACTGCTTTTTCCAATAGGTAATGCAATGTGCATTATCTTATCCTGGTCGGCAGCAGGCATATGTGCAGATTCAGGTGTGTCTTTAAAGCGCATTACCATGGCAAACTCGCCGCCAAATGCCGACTTGTAAAAATTAAAGGCTTCTTCAGTATTGCCCTTAAAGTATAAATACGGGTTTATAACTAACATATCTTTACGTTTTTTTATTTTGATGATTATTGTTTTTCGAGTAATGATTTCAAATTACTAAGCCCTATTTCCAAATCGCCGCCTAACATGCCGTCCATAAAGGGGTTCATAATATTCATTGGGTAAGTGCTTTCGCCGCTCATGCCCCACTTCACTTTGGTTTGTGCAGGCGATGCATCCTCAAAACTCATAAATGCCGGCGATACTGCTTCCATTGGTTTCATAAAATGCAGTTCGTAATCAATACGCTCGCCGGGGGCCATCGCCTTTATCTCCTGCTCGCCCACGCCCACATCGCTGTTTCCCGACCATGCCGATACAAACCCAACGGTTGCGTCAGTACCCTTATATTCTTTTTTCATGTTTGGGTCCAATTTTGCCCACTTACTATAGTTGTCCTGGTTCTTTAAATATTTCACGTAATCATAAACCTCTTGCTTGGGTCTATTTATTACTATCTCACGTTGTATGGCATAATCCTTTTTAATAAATAAGGCCGCAATTAAAAGCACGGCAATAATTATTGCCAGTACGATCAGTATCTTTTTTAAAATTTTCATTGGTGTTGATTTTAAGTTTATGGTTAAAATTACTATTTAATGGTTTATTTATAAGGCCTTTAAAAAAATTACGCCTGTTAACTTTTAGTTATTATATTGTGATGAACTAAATTAACAATACAAATGTACAGGCAATTCCTATTAACGTTGCGGTGTAAACACGGCAATATAAGGGGGTAACTGCGACATGATATTTATTAAATTGTTTATATGAAGCATGTATCCATCCTCATTCCGAAAGGGCATTCCAGCTTGAGTAACATAGAGGGCACCTACCAAATACTGAACGAGGTAAATAACTTTTTGGCGGAAATGGGCAAACCGGCCCTGTTCAATGTACAATTAGTTGGCCTTGCCCGCGAAACGGTGCAACGCAGCGGCCTGTTCAAAATAAGCCCCGACCTGCTGATAAGTGAAGTGGAAAAAACCGACCTTATTATTATCCCTGCTTTATATGGCGATCAAACAGCGGTATTGGCCGAAAACAAAGAATTGATTCCCTGGATACTACAGCAATATGCAGCCGGCGCCGAGGTGGTAAGCTTCTGTATAGGCTCCTTCTTTTTAGCCCATACGGGATTGTTGACCGGTAAGCAATGCGCCACGCACTGGCGGCTGGCCAACGAGTTCAGGGCCATGTTCCCGGATGTGCATTTGGTGGATGAAAAGATTATGACCGAGGAAGATGGCATTTATACCAGCGGCGGCGCTTACGCCTACCTTAACCTGCTGTTATACCTGATAGAGAAATATGCCGGCAGGCCGGTATCCATTATGGTAGCCAAAGCCTTTATGATAGATATTGACCGTGACAGCCAGTCGCCTTTTATTATTTTTAACGGGCAAAAGGAACACGAGGACGAGCCGATAAAGAAAGCCCAGGTTTTTATCGAGAACAACTTTAAAAATAAGATAACCGTTGACCAACTGGCGGCTATGTTCGCCTTAGGCCGCAGGAATATGGAGCGCAGGTTTAAAAAAGCAACCGCCAATACAGTGGTGGAGTATATACAACGTGTAAAAGTAGAAGCCGCCAAAAAAGACTTTGAAACCAGCCGTAAGAACATCAACGAAGTGATGTACGAAGTAGGTTATACGGATGTAAAAGCTTTCAGAAGTACGTTTAAAAAAATTACTGGGCTTTCGCCTGTAGAATACCGGAATAAGTATAACAAGGAGGTGATACTACTATAGTTACGGTAACCTGCACCTGCTATTCTATTTTTTAAACGGCTGTATTTTCATATAAGTGAGGCTGCGCCAAAGCCACTCGAAAGGGCCGAACAGGAAGTATTTGAGCCAAATGGTACTGAATATTATTTGGAATACCCATATTGCGGCAACCAAACCGTAAACTTCATACCGTTGTAATTCGCCGTACCAGCCAAAAGCATAAAATATTACCGCCGCCATTATTGATTGCGACAGGTAGTTGGTAAATGCCATTTGCCCGACAGGTATAAATATATTTAGCATTTTACGAAAAGTAGTGATTTTATACAGCAATATAAACAGGCTTAAATAACCCATAGTTTGTATTACACGCCTTAACTGGTATGGGTCAAACGGCATAGCCTCGATATATTTAATCCAGTCAAACCGCGAGGTATATATCAAATTCAATATAAAGTAATTGGCGGTAAGGCCAAGGCCTATGCCCAATAGCGCAATTAACCCATATACCCAAACAGCCTTGTCCCCGGTTAAAAAACCCGATTTAAACAACGCCATCCCTGTAAAAAAAAGCATCAACGGGTCCCACCAGCTGTTATAAAAAAACACGCTTTGCAATTCGGCGTTAACGCCGCGTATAATGGCAAACAATTGGGGATAATCAGCGTGTTTAACTTCGGCTGTTTCTTCCCTGGCTTTTTTCATGTAACCCGTACTGCTGTTTTCAGCACTAAACCCCTTCCATTTTTCTAAATCGGCGGTTTGTTCTTTGCTGAGTTTTTTATGCTGGCTTTGCAGCAATTCGGCCTTGCGGCCATTAGCAATTGTTGCTTTACCGGCAAACATTACTGAGCTTTCGCGATAAGTACCGAATACCCATAAAAACATAGCTATCAACAATAATTTACCTGCCGATAAATTCCTGAACGGAAATAAAACCAGGCCGCATAAGGCATACGGGTATAAAATATCCCCGGGCCACATAAATATAAAAGCGTTTATAAGCCCAAATGCCAGCAGCCACAATATGCGGCGGTAATAAATATCGGCGGCATCAATATTACCACGTGTTTTTTCGAGACGGCTTAACAGCAAAAATGTACCTGCACCAAATAGCAGCGAAAATAAACCCCGCATGGTCCCTTCAAAAAAGCCCATTTCCACTACCCAAGCATAAAAGTTAAGACCGGTAATGGGCTGATCCAAATCCATTTTATCGTAAAACCTGTGCGATTGGCTTTGGGCCATGCTGTTCATCAACAATATGCCAAGCAGGGCAATACCCCTTATGGCATCCAGGAAAAGGATGCGTTCTTTTTTACTTACAGGAGAAACATCAGTAAGCGCAGCGTTGGCAGATGGTGAAGCTGACATGTAGTAATAAATTTTAGAGGCGTGAATAGTTGACTAACTTACAAAAATATTTTTTAATCCGTTAATTCTCAACAAGATATGCCTCAAAAAAATGTACCTATTGCCTCATCACAGAAAAGCCTGCCCCGTTAACCGGGACAGGCTTAGAATTACATTATTACAATCATCCTTTCGGATGCATATTCAACCATAGTTCCGCGTTCCTGCGGTATATTTTGTCCACTACTTCCTTCGGTAATTTCAGGCCTTTAAACTCTCCTTTAAGTAATTCCGGTGCGGTCATTTTATCATCGCTTGTAAAATATTTCCAGTGGCGTATGCGGATATCGTAGGCGTGCTTTTTCATTTCTTCGGGCGTTTTGGTGCCGTCAACAATAATATCGGTACCGTACAATATCCGGTCCTGGTATTTCAGGAAGAACTTGCGCACATCATCATACCGCGTTATCGACTGCCGCTGTATATGCGGCAAGCGCTCGGCCACATCCACCGCCATATTGGGGAATTTATCCAGGCGTTTGGCCAGTTCGTCAATACTCCATTCAAGTCCGCCTAAATGCACCCCTACAAACTTCAGGTCGGGGTGTTTTTCCAGCATGTGGTCGCGCGCGCCAATCACCTCCTCCCATTTCGGGAACTCGGGGTGCAGGTAGCTGTAGTATTCGGGATGGGCGGTGAAGTAATCAATATCGCCCTTTACGGTCATGCTGTCAATCGGCCACCAGGCTTCCTGCGGGTCGCCCAGGTGCCCCATAACAGGTATCCTATTTTTGGCAAGGTAATCCAGTATCGGGTCAAAACGCGGGTCGTCTATTTTTACATATTTGCCGTCTTTATCCTTTAGCACCATACCTATATTCTTCCATATTTTTATGGTGATGGCACCTTTGGCGAACGAATCTTTGATATAAGCCAGGCTTTTCTCCAGCCATTTCGGGTCGTTCCAGTTGCGTACGGTAAAGGCCGTGGCGTACTGGAATATATTGGGGAACTGCTTTAAATTTTTCAACGCAATTTTTTGCTGCTCTTCTATGGGAATTATTTCCTGTACATCCACATTCACATCCAGCAGATAAAAATTCTCGGCAAGCGATTGCTTGATAAAGGTGGTATCCTCCTTAAGCAAATGTACGTGCACATCATACTTCCTTACTTTTTTATAGTCGGCAAGTGTGTAGTACGCCGTATCCGCAGAAGCTGAATCCACTGTAGCGGCTGCTTTTTTATTTTGGGTACAACTCCATAAAGCCGGTGCAATTAACAGGATGATAGCTCTTTTAAAATTCCTCATAGCCCATGTTATATTTTAATGAATACTTTATTCTTATACATCCAATGCAGGATACCCCACTCTAACAGCAGCACCAAACCACCTTTAATCAGCGTGGAGTAGGCATCGCCAAATACCTGGTCAAAATTTTGGCCCAGGTGCACATACAGCATATTGCTCATCCAGCCTGATAAGGCATCAGACATACAGAACGCAAAAATGGAGTTCATGCCCACTACCACTAAAAAGAAGGCCCATTTTTGATGCTTACCAATATCGATGACACGGTAAAAGAATGCGAGAAACAAAAAGCAGATACCGCCGCTGAAGATGACAAAGGCCGGCGTAAAAATGCGTTTCACAATAGGATTGATACCTGTAAAGTGCAGTATGCCACCCACTATGAACAAGCTAACACCGATGATGATAAAGCGGTTTACCCGTTTCATCGGCGGGATATCGGCACGTAAAATATTGCCGGCAAGCAGGCCGAGTATCATGGTGCCCATGGTGGGTATAAAATTGAGGGTACAGTAGCCGCCTTCGTGTGCGTAATAATAGGCTTCGCGGGGGAACAGGTTCATAAACCACCTGTCGAAAGCCCAGGCCAGGTGTGTGTTTTTGTTCCAGTGCGCAGCAAAACCGGTAAAGTTGCCTTCCCATGTCGGGCTTACCGCGGTGCCGGTATAGTCAAAAGCAGGCCCCGGCAAAGGGTACAGGGCAAAGGCCAGCCAGTAGCCTACCAGTATAAACAACAATGCTATTATCTGTGTGCGCTGCCTGCAAAACGACAGCAGGAAAACAAAGGTATAGCCTAAACCTATCTGGCTAAGCGTATCTTCAAAAGTAAAGTTGGTTTGTTTGGTCCATAGCGAACGGATGAGGATACCAAGTACCACAAGTATAATAGACCGCGTGATGGCATGCCTGAGTAAGCCTCCGAACTTCGCTCCTTTAGCCAAGCGCCCCGCTACCGAAAA